>NZ_LATC01000063.1:0-29883 GCF_001414075.1 Mycobacterium sp. UM_11
CCGCTAGCCCTGATGGCGGCGACCCGCATCGCCCGGCTTCGCCGCGCTCGCGATCGCCGCTAGCCCTGATGGCGGCGACCCGCATCGCCCGGCTCCGCCGCGCTCGCGATCGCCGCTAGCCCTGATGGCCGCGCGACAGGAACGCCAGCACGGTGCTCTCGAACGCCTCCTTGGCCTCGATCATCGACCAGTGGCCGGAGTTGGGGAAGATGTGCAACTCCGCATTCGGGATGGTCCGCATCGGGATGAGCGCCATGTCCGGCGGGCTCACCCGGTCGTCGCGTCCCCAGGTCAGCAGGGTGGGCGCGGTGAGCTTGTGCATGACGGCCCACGGCTGCGGGCGGTCGGAAGCGGCCATCGCGGCGTTCATCGCGGCGAAGGCCGCCTTGCCGTACATCCGGCGCGCGGCGGCCAGCGTGTCGGGGTCGGTGGCCAGCTCCCAACGTTCCTCGACCAGCTCCTCGGTGATCAGCGCCTGGTCGTAGACCATCGACTTGAGCCAATCGACCAGCCGCTGCCGGGTGGGGTCTTCGACGAACTCCTGCAGTAGCCGGATGCCCTCGCTGGGGCTCGGGCTGAAGATGTTGGTCCCGATACCGCCGATGGTCACCAACCGGTCCACGCGATCCGGGCTGTGGGTGGCGAAATTGATGCCGACACCGCCGCCCATCGAGTTGCCGACGATGTGCACCCGCCGCACATCCAGCGCGTCCAGGAAGGGCGACACCGTGCCGAACGCGGTGACCATCGGGTGGCCGCCGAAGTCGTCGCTGACGCCGAACCCGGGGAACTCCAGGATCAGGCAGCGGAAGCGCTCGGCGAAGGCGGGCAGGACGCCGCGGAAGTTGCGCCACCCGGTGACGCCGGGACCGGAGCCGTGCAGGAAGAGCAGCACCGGACGGGACTCGCCGCCGGTGTCGTAGTAGCGCAAAGCGCCCTTCGGCGTGCTGATTTCGCGCAGCTCGGGCTGTTCAACGGGGTTCGCCACGCATGTCACCTTGCCATGCCGTAGCGGCATCGCCGGACGCGGTTCCGCTCACCGGGTCTAATCGTGGCTGGGCTCGCTGCAGTTCAGTAGCTCTTTGAGCGCCGCCGGAAACGCGTCGGCGAGCTCCCACAGGTCGGCAACCAGGTCGGGGCAGGAGTTGAGGCCGATGCCGAGCCGGCCACCCAGCGACATGACCGTGATGTTCAGCGCGGCGGGCGCGATGAGCGGGCCCAGCGGGTACATGGCGTCGACGCGGCAACCCGTGAAGTAGAGCTGTTCCTGCGGTCCCGGCACGTTGGACAGCACCAGGTTGTGCGGCGGGTATTGGGATAGGGCTGAGCGAGGCAGCAGCCGGCGCGCGGCGCCGAACATGGTCTGCCCGACCACCTGCGTCCAGTCCTGCAGCAGGCTGGGTCCCATGGCGGCGGCGTGGTCCTTGGCCGCGGCGTTCCCCTCGGCGATTCTGCTCAGCCGCTCGGCCGGATCGTCAAGGTGGGTTTCGAGCCGGCACAGCATCCAGCTGGTCTGGTTGCGGCCCGGCCGGCCTGACCTGCCCCGCACCGACACCGGCACGCTGGCGACCATCGGTCGGTCCGGTAGCTCGCCCCGGTCCGACAGGAACTGGCGCAGCGCCCCGGCGCACAGGGCCGTCACGACGTCGTTGACGGTGACGCCGAACCTGTTCTTGACCGTTTTGACGTCGTCGAGGTCCAGGTTGGCGAAGGCGACGTTGCGCCGCCGGCTGAACGGGCCGTTGAACGCCGTCGACGGCCCCGCGAACGGGGCGGCCATGGTCTGGCCCCCGCCACGAGCACGCAGAATCGTCTGCGCCACCGTCAGCGCCGTCGTGGGCACCACCTTGGCCAGGCGCCATGGCCGCAGCCCGGCACCGATCAGCCCGGAGGCCGCGATCTGCAGCGGACTCGCCCCGCCGGCGCGGGTGGCGGGCTCCGGGGCGGGGGCGTCCGGGGCGGTGCTGCACAGCTTGGCCAACAGGTTGGCCCCGCCCACCCCGTCGACCACCGCGTGGTGGACCTTGAGGACGACGGACAGCGCTTCGCCGCCGTGCATGCCCTCGATCACCCACATCTCCCACAGCGGGCGATCGCGATCGAGTGGCAGCCCGGCGATGTGCCCGCAGATCTCGGCTAACTCCCTGGAGCCGCCCGGCGCGGGCAGCGAGACGCGGTGCAGATGGCGCGCGAGGTCGAATCGATCGTCGTCCACCCAGACCGGATGGTCGAAGTTCAGTTGGTTGTCGGCCAGCTTGAGCCGGAATTCGGGCACCGCGTCCAGCCGCTCAGACAGCGCGTCGCGAAACCGGTGGAACGTGTAGCCGCCCGGCATGTCACCGGGATCCAGCTCCATCACGCAGCAAACGTTCAATGGCTGCGTCGGCGATTCCAGGTATAGAAAGAACGCGTCTAACCCACTGAGTCGTTGCATTTCCGCTCGTCTCTTTTGCGCGGCCGTGACCGCTGGTCAGATGACCTGTGGTCAGCCCCGGTCCACGCGGGCGAACGCGATCAGGACCGACCGCAATCTCTAGATGTGATGACTGTCTGTAGCCGTTGTGCGGTCTCGGGCAAACATCGAAAAGTCAGCGATTCGCCGGGCCCCGGGCCATCGCCGAGTTGGGGGCCGCCCAGTCGGTGGACACCTTGCGGTGCTTGATCAGCCAGCTGTCGCCGTCGGGCACCAGGGTGTCGCGGTAGCGACCGAAATGGTCGAGCCCGACATGGGTGACCACGGTGAAATACGACGACACGTGCGCAGTGTCGCGGGTCAGGCCGGTGAACAGCACGTTGGTGAGGTTGTGCCGGACGACCGGCTTGGCATCGGGTTGCCCGGCGACGTCGACGCGGCCGAGGAACGACGCGATCGCCGATCGCCCGCGCAGCGGCTCCATGCCGCGGATTTCCAGGACGCCCTCCGCGCAGAACGTGTCGGCGAGACCGCCCGGGTCGCCGGCGTCACCGGCCCAGTTGTATCGGGCGAGGGTGTCGCGGATAAGTTCCCGCGCGACCAATTCCCAGATCTCCACAGTGATTACTCCTCGCGCGCAGCCTAATACGCGAAAGGGCGATCGCTACTTCACGATGTGGGGCCGGAAACCGATCGGGGCCGCCGGTGTCACGCCGTTGAGGTCGAAGACGGCGATCAGGGCCCGCAGCAGGGCAGGGGACCAGTCCTCGAAGGGCTGGGCGTCGAGGCGACTGAGGACCTCGTCGCGCAGATAATCGATGCCCGACGGCAGGTCGCTCATCGCGCATCCCGATCGCGCCAGGGACCCGGTTCGGTGATCAACGAGCCAGCTCCCTTCGGCGAAAGTTCCCGCCTCGACGCTAATTGCCGCGCGTCGCCGGTGTACAGCCAACTGGCCAAACTCAAATGTGTCTGCCACGCGCGGGAATGAATCCCGGTCCGAAGTCGTACAACAGGCATGGAACTCAACGCCGCCGCCCGCGACCTCATCGGCAAGGGCGCCGATGCCACGCTGGTCACCCTCAACCCCGACGGCAGCCCACAGGTCAGCCTGGTCTGGGTGGCGCTGCGGTCGACGCCGGAGGGCGACGAGCTCGTCACCGCACACCTGGCCGCGCACAAGAAGGTTCGCAACGTCCGTCGTGACCCCCGGGTGGCCGTCACCATCGTGTCGCTGGACGGGTCCGGCGCCGGGATGCGGCCATACCTTTCGATTGCCGGGACGGCGCGAATCGTCGAGGGCGGCGCGCCGGAGCTTCTCGCCGAGCTCAACCCGATCCTGGGCGACCCGAACACGAAGTTTCCGCCGGACGGCGCGCCGCCGGGATTTTTGACCCGCATCCGCATCGACAAGGTCGGCGGCATCGGCCCCTGGGCGGCCTGACGCCCGATCTGCCACTTCCGCGACGACCAGTAGCGGAATACAGTGGGTGGGTGACGACGGGCGAAGACGGCAGGCACCTGCGCACCTGCCCCCTGTGTGAAGCCATGTGCGGCTTGGAGATTCACGTCGACGGCGGCAGGGTCACCGGCATCCGCGGCAATCGCGACGACGTGTGGAGCCGCGGGCACATCTGCCCGAAGGGCGTCTCACTCGCGGCGCTGCACGACGACCCGGACCGCATCCGCCGGCCCATGATCAAGGTCGACGGGCAATGGCGCGAAGTGAGCTGGGACGCCGCGTTTCGGCGCTGCACCGAATTGCTGACGCCGGTGATCGCCGAGTACGGCATCGGCGCGGTCACCGCCTACACCGGCAACCCGCTCGCGCACTCGTTTTCACTGGCCCGGTATGCGGGCGTCCTGATGGGCATGTCGGGAATGCCGGTCACGTATTCGCCGGGCACGGTCGACCAATGGCCGAAGAACCTGTCGTCACACCTGATGTACGGCCTCTGGTGGAATTTCCCGGTGCCCGACATCGAACGCACCGACCTGATGGTCATCATGGGCGCGAACCCCGCCGCGTCGCAGGGCTCACTGCTGGCCGCGCCCGACGTGATGGGCCTGATCGATCGAATCCGCAAGCGCGGCAAGGTGATCGTGATCGACCCGGTGCGCACGCAGACCGCGGCCCGCGCCGACGAATGGCTGCCCATCGTGCCCGGGACCGACGCCGCGCTGCTACTGGCGGTGGCGCACACGCTGTTCGACGAAAACCTGATCAATCCGGGACCACACTTCGACGGTGTCGACACGATGCGCCGGGTCGCCGCGGACTGGCCGCCGGAACGGGTGAGCGCGGTCACCGGTATCGGTGTGGACCGCATCCGGGACTTGGCACGCGAGCTCGCCGGCACCGAGAGATCGGTGGTGTACGGGCGAATTGGCCTGTGCAACCAGGAGTTCGGCAGCCTGGCCAGCTGGATGGTGGACGTCATCAACATCCTGACCGGTCATTTCGACGTGCCCGGGGGAGCGATGTTTCCCCGGCCGGCCGCCTGGTCGATCACCACGCAGCCGCTGCCCGGGCTGGAGGGCGGCCGCGCGGAATTCGGGCGATGGCACACCCGGGTGCGCGGGGCCAAAGAGGTGCTCGGGCAGGCGCCCGTGTCATGCATGGCCGAAGAGATCGCCACCCCGGGAGAAGGGCAGCTCAAGGCGCTGATCACGGTCGCCGGCAACCCGGTGTTGTCCACCCCCGGCGGCGACAAGCTCGACGAGGTGCTGCCGATGCTGGAAGCGATGATCTCCGTTGACCTTTGGCTCAACGAGACGACGCGGCACGCCGACGTGATCCTGCCCGGGCTGTCGCCGCTCGAGCAGCCGCACCACGACGATCTGATCCTGCTCTTCGCGATCCGCAGCATCGCGAACTATTCGGCGCCGGTGTTCGACCCGGGGGATCGCCCGCACGAGTGGGAGATCCTGATCCGGTTGACCGGCCTGTGCACCGGCACGCCGGCCGAAGACGTCGACGTCGCCGCGATCGACGACGGCTTCTTCGATTACCTGGCCTTCACGCGGGGACTCGACGGGGCCGAGATCCGCAAGCTCTACGAGCACGGCGGCCCCGAGCGGATGCTGGACCTCACGCTGCGAACCGGCCCGTTCGGTGACCAGTACGGCAAGAACCCCGGCGGGCTGACGTTGGACCTGCTCAAGGCCAACCCCAACGGCATCGACTTCGGGCCGATGGTGCCTCAGCTGCCCGACATTCTGGACACGCCCGACAAGAAGATCCGGCTCGCCCCGCAGTACCTGCTCGACGACCTGCCCCGGCTGGCCGCCCGGCTGGAGCGACCGGCCGAACCGCTCGTCCTGGTGAGCCGCAGGCATCTGCGCTCCAACAACACCTGGTTGCACAACGTGCCCGCCCTGATGAAGGGAAAGGACCGGTGCACGTTGCTGATTCACCCCGACGACGCGGCCCGCTGCGGCGTCGCGGACAACGACGTCGTCACGGTGAAGTCCGAGGCCGGCGAAATCAAAGTGCCCGTCGAGGTTACCGACGCGATCAAGCCCGGCGTGGTGTCGATGCCCCACGGCTGGGGACACGGCAAGCCGGGCACCCGGATGGCCGTGGCAAACGGCTCGCCGGGCGCCAACACGAATGTGCTTTCCCCGCCGACGTTTATCGACGAGCCGTCCGGCAACGGCGCACTGAACGGCATACCGGTCACGATCATCGACGACCAAGCCCGGTTCCGTCCCGCGCAAACAACCTGAGCCGCTTAGATGTTTCCCCCGCCGCATCGTTAACGGCGTGCACCGCACTGTGGTTCATCTCACCCGGAGCGCCTCCGGCTGAACCATCGAAGCGAGCCCGTCGTCGGCATAGGCATGACTGCAACAACGCATTTGAGATCCGAGGGCCGACCCGCTCGACGACGGCGCGCGGGGGCGCACGTCGCCGGAACCGCGGTGGCCTTCACCCAGCACCGCTACAACCAGGACGAAGTGGCGCGCGAGCTCACCGAATTCACCGATCCGCGGTTCCTGCGCTTCGCGCAGACGACGGGGGTCGACCAGCGCAGCCTCGCGCTGCCGCTGTCGCGGTACCCGCGGTTGAGTGGTTTCACCGAAGCCAACGACGCCTATCTCGAGGTCGCCGTGGACCTCGGCGAGCGGGCGATACGCTCGGCGCTGACCGAGGCCGGCATCGACCCGCACGAGGTGGACACGATTGTGATGGTCTCGAGCACCGGCATCGCGGTGCCGACCATCGACGCGCGACTGATGACACGGATCGGCCTGCGGCCCAACGTCAAACGCGTTCCGCTGTTCGGCCTGGGCTGCGTGGCGGGCGCCGCAGGCATGGCGCGCGTGCACGACTACCTGCAGGGCCACCCCGAGGACGTGGCCGTGCTGCTGTCGGTCGAGTTGTGTTCGCTCACCCTGCAACGCGACGACACCTCGATCCCCGCCCTCATCGGTGTGTCCTTGTTCGGCGACGGCGCCGCCGCCGTGGTCGCCACCGGCGCAGAACGAATTCCGCTGCGCCGCAACGACCGGTCCGCCCCGCGGCTGCTCGCGACCAGGAGTCGCGTGGTTCCCGAGACGGTTGACGTGATGGGGTGGAACGTCGGCTCCAGCGGCTTTCAGCTTGTGATGTCGCGCGACGTGCCGAAAATGGCCGACACCTACCTCCGCGAAGAGGTCGACGGGTTCCTGGCGGACCACGGCCTGTCCCTGGCCGACATCTCGGCCTGGGTGTGTCACCCCGGCGGCCCGAAGGTGCTCGACTCGATCGAGGACGCGCTGGGGCTGCCGCCCGCCGCCCTGCGCCACAGCCGGGACTCGATGCGGGACAACGGCAACATCTCCTCGGCGTCCGTGCTCGACGTGCTGCGCCGGACCGGCAACCAGCCACCTGCGGCGGGGTCTTTCGGGGTCATGCTGGCGATGGGGCCGGGCTTCAGCTTCGAACTGTTGTTGCTGCAGTGGTGACGGGGGAAAACATGTATTACTTCCTGTTCATCCTCGCCATCGCCGCCGAGCGCGTGGTCGAGCTGGCCGTCGCGCAACGCAACACCAAATGGTCACTGGCGCAGGGCGGCAAGGAATTCGGCCGCGACCATTACCCGGCGATGGTCGGCATGCACGCCCTGCTGCTGGTCTCGTGTCTGGTCGAGACTTTCGCGCTGGCGCGGCCGTTCGTCCCGTGGCTGGGTTGGCCGATGCTCGCGGTGGTGGCGCTCAGCACGGTGGTGCGCTGGCGCTGCGTGCGCATTCTCGGAAAGCGTTGGAACCCTAGGCTGATCGTGCTTCCGGGAGCACCGCTGGTTCGCGACGGGTTGTATCGATGGGTGCGCCACCCGAATTACGCAGCGGTCACGGCGGAGGTGGCGGCGCTGCCGCTGGTCCACTCGGCGTGGCTGACGGCCATCGCGTTCAGCGTTGCAAACGCGGCGGTGTTGCGCGTGCGGATCCGCGCTGAGAACGCCGCCTTGGGTTATGCGTGAGCGCTCACGGCGCGATGGGGCGATTCGTCCACTCGCGGTCCGGGCGGCGCGTCGAGCGGAACCAGCCGCCCGCCGCGGCGGTACCGCCGTCGGTCGGGACGGTGTGGCCGGTGACGAAGGCCGACAAATCCGAGGCCAGAAACAGGATCACCCGCGCCTGGTCCTCCGGCACGCCCATCCGGCCGACCGGGACCCACTGCGGCCACTGGGCCCGCTCGTCGGCCGACAACCATCGCGAGTAGGGCACTTGAAGGGATTCGGTGACGTCGGGCGCGATCGCATTGACCCGCACCCCGCGGCCACCGACCTGCACCGCGAGGCTGCGGGTGAACTGGATGACCGCGGCCTTGAACGCGGCGTAGACGGGGTCTTCCGGGTAGCCGCGCAGGCCCTCGACCGACGACACGTTGACGATCGCACCGGCCCGCCGGGCCACCATCGCGGGCAGGAAGGCGTGGGTGACCAGGAAGACATGATGCAGGTTGATCCGGTAGAGCTCGTCCCAGAGACCGGGATCGGTGTCAGCGAAATTCCCCGGGTGCCGCAGCCAGTGGCCCACGTTGTTGACCAGCACGTCCACCCTGCCGTAGCGATCGAGCACCGATCGCGCCAGGTCGTCGACCGCGGCCGCGAGCCGCACATCGGCAACCACCGCGACGGCCGAACCCCCCGCGTCGGCGATGTCGTCCACGACGCCGGCGGCGAGCCCGCCGTCGATGTCGACGATGACCACGTGGGCGCCCTGCCGGGCGAACAGTCGCGCGGTGGCGGCGCCGATGCCGCCGCCGCCCCCCGTCACCACCGCCACCCGATCATCCAGCAGCGCGTCAGGGCGCGTTTCGTCCTTCATCGCTCATATCTTGGGCCACCGCGAACCGATCGCGAACCCCGGGACGGCAAACAGCCGGAATACCGTCCCATACCCACCCTTAACCGGCGGTAAACCGTGATGTAGCCAACATTCGCGCCGTCTTCACCCGCAGTTTTTCCTGGCCGCCGGCGGGTATTCCGTCCGCACTTAGGAGGATTGCATGGTTAGCACCACCGATCCACATCGCTTATTGCCAAGTGGCGCAATGAAGCGGCGAGTCCACCATCGCCACAGCCCGCAATCGGTAGCGGTCTCGCTGGCCAGCCGGTTGATCGTGAAGAACACCATCCGTGCGTGGGCCTTTACGCCGAACCTGCACTGGCCGTTCGAATATGTGGACGGCTTCGCGGGATTGATGCCGCGGTTTGGCATTTCGGCGCAGATCGAGCCGGTGCGGCTGGAAAACTGTGCCGCCGAGTGGGTTTGCGCGCCCGGCGTCTCGACCGATCGGGCGATCCTCTACCTGCACGGCGGGGCCTTCCTCACCTGCGGCCTCAACACGCACCGCTCGGTGGTCACCCGATTGTCGAAGGCCGCCGATGCCGCGGTGCTCACCGTCGGATACCGAAAGCTGCCCACCCATCAGATAACCGACGCGATCGACGACGGCATGGACGGGCTGCGCTGGCTGGAGGAACGCGGCTTCACCGGCGACCGGATCGTCGTCGCCGGCGACTCGGCCGGCGGATATCTCGCCTTCATGACCACGCTGCTGGCCATCAACAGCGAGTTCATGAGGCCCGCCGGGATCGCCACGATCTCACCGTTCACCGATGCCGACCCGGCACGAAAGCTCAAGCACCCCAACGCGCGCAAGTGCTCCATGTTCACCCGCGGCGCGTTGTCCATGTTCGCCCGATACCTCAGCCAGGCGCAGGTCCTCGAGGGACGGGGCGATTCGGCCGTGGCATCGCCGGTGGACGCCGAGCTGTCCGCGCTGCCGCCGGTCACCATCCACGCCAGCTCCGACGAGTTGCTGCTTCCCGACGCCGAACTGATGGCAAAGCGCTTGGAAGCCAGCGGAATCCCGTGCGATCTGCATCTCTGGGACAGGCAGATTCACGACTTCCCGTTGGCCGCGGACATCCTGCCGGAGGGCAGGCGGGCCATTCGCTACATCGGTGACTTCGTCAAGGACGTCACCGCGGCGGCCTCGCCGTGGCGCCACCACCTGCATGCCACCGCCGCGGCGGGCTAACACAGTCGTCGTAATCGGCTGCGCCACAACCCATCTGATGATCGGCCAGCGCCCGCACCCGGTTCTACGCTGTTCTTGCCGGCCCGGCGCCGGGCCCTCGAGAGGGACCCCGCCCTGCGGATCGCCGGGTGGGGCGTCGCCGACGGAAACGTCGCCGGAAAGGCCATCGTCGCGCTCGGGCATCCACGGCCGGTCGCCCACGGTCCCACCGTCCAACACGCGGCGGCACCCACGCCTCCTCGCGGCCGGCGAGGGCGCGATCGAGATTGGCCGTCCCGATTCACCCGGCTGCCGATACAGTTGGTCGTGATGAGCCGACCATCCCCTCCTGTGTTGACCGTGCGGTACGAGGGATCCGAGCGCACGTTCGCCCCGGGCAACGACGTAGCGATCGGGCGCGACCTACGCGCAGACGTGCGCGTGGCGCATCCGCTGATCTCCCGCACCCACCTCATCGCCCGTTTCGACCAGGGCCGATGGGTCGCCATCGACAACGGCAGCCTCAACGGCCTGTTCGTGAACCACCATCGCGTGTCCATGGTCGACATCCAGGACGGCATGCGCGTCAACATCGGCAACCCGGACGGTCCGGCGCTGACCTTCGAGGTCGGCCGCCACCAGGGCTCGGCCGGACGGCCCCCGCTGACGGCGTCGATACCGATCGTCAACCCCGCCACCGCGGCGAGCCCGCAGGCTTCCGCGCCTCAGCCCGGCGCGCCATGGCCCGGCCAGCAGTCGGCGTCGGCCGCCTTTCGGCAGCCCAGCGGCCCGCAGCCCGTCCACCCGCCGAGCGCGCCGCAGCCCGTTCATCCGCCGAGCGGATCGGTGCCCAGCCAGCCGTCGGCCGCCCAGCCCCGGTACCCGACCGGTGGCCAGCCGGCGGCACCACCCAGCGGGCCGCAGCACGCCCCCCAGATCTACCGCTCGCAGTCGATGAATCTGCCCCCGGCCCAGGCCGCGCAGCCGCCGGGGCTCGAGACTCAGCGCGTCAGCGGTGACGCGTCGAACCTCGCGACGTCGATGATGAAGATCCTGCGGCCCGGCCGGGCGGTCGAGTCGACCCCGGGCGCAATCAAGATCGGCCGCGCCAACGACAACGACATCGTCATCCCCGAGGTGCTCGCGTCGCGGCACCACGCCACCCTGGTCCCGACGCCGCACGGCACCGAGATCCACGACAACCGCAGCATCAACGGCACCTTCGTCAACGGTGCGCGGGTCGACTCGGCGGTGCTGCGCGACGGCGACGTGGTCACCATCGGCAACATCGACCTCGTCTTCGCCGGCGGCACCCTGGCCCGCCGCGACGAGAGCGCCACCGCCACCCGCACCGGCGGGCTGGACGTGCGCGGTGTGACGTGGACGATCGAGAACAACAAGACGCTGCTGGACGACATCTCGCTGGGCGCGCAGCCCGGCACGCTGACGGCGGTGATCGGCCCCTCCGGGGCGGGCAAGTCGACGTTCGCCCGACTGGTCGCGGGGTACACGCACCCGACCCGCGGCACGGTCGCGTTCGAGGGCCACAACGTCCACGCCGAGTACGCCTCGCTGCGCAGCAGGATCGGCATGGTGCCCCAGGACGACGTGGTGCACGGCCAGCTCACGGTGCAGCAGGCGTTGATGTACGCCGCCGAGCTGCGGCTGCCGCCCGACACCACCAAGGACGACCGGGCTCAGGTGGTGGCCCGGGTGCTCGAGGAGCTGGAGATGACCCAGCACCTGCACACCCGCGTCGACAAGCTCTCCGGTGGCCAGCGCAAGCGCGCGTCGGTCGCCCTGGAGCTGCTGACCGGGCCGTCGCTGCTGATCCTCGACGAGCCGACCTCCGGCCTGGACCCGGCGCTGGACCGCCAGGTGATGACCATGCTGCGGCAACTCGCCGACGCGGGCCGCGTGGTGCTCGTCGTCACCCACTCGCTGACCTACCTGGACGTGTGCGATCAGGTCCTACTGCTGGCCCCGGGCGGCAAGACCGCGTTCTGCGGGCCGCCAAGCCAGATCGGCCCCGCCATGGGGACCACGAACTGGGCCGACATCTTCAGCACGGTCGCCGGCGATCCGGACGGGTCCAAGGCGCGCTACCTGGCGCGCACGGGACCGCAGCCGCCACCGCCCCCGGCGCAACAGCCCGCCGACCTCGGCGACCCCTCGCACACCAGCCTGTTCCGGCAGTTCTCCACGATCGCCAGGCGGCAGGTCCGGTTGATCTTCTCCGACCGCGGCTACTTCGTGTTCCTGGCGCTGCTGCCGTTCATCATGGGTTCGCTATCCATGTCGGTGCCCGGCACCGTCGGCTTCGGCACCCCCAATCCGATGGGCGCCGCGCCCAACGAGCCGGGTCAGATCCTGGTGCTGCTCAACGTGGGCGCGGTGTTCATGGGAACGGCCCTGACCATCCGCGACCTCATCGGTGAACGCCCGATCTTCCTGCGCGAACAGGCGGTCGGCCTGTCCACCACCGCTTACCTGCTCGCGAAGGTCTGTGTCTACACGGTCTTCGCCATCATCCAATCGGCGATCGTGACGATCATCGTGCTGCTGGGCAAGGGCGGGCCGACCCACGGGGCCGTCGCACTGGGCCGGCCCGGCCTCGAGCTGTTCGTCGACGTGGCGTTGACGTGCGTGGCCTCGGCGATGCTGGGGTTGGCGCTGTCGGCCGTCGCCAAGTCGAACGAACAGATCATGCCGCTGCTCGTCGTGGCGGTCATGTCGCAGCTGGTGTTCTCCGGCGGCATGATCCCGGTGACCGGACGGGTGGGTTTGGACCAGATGTCCTGGGCGACGCCGGCGCGCTGGGGGTTCGCCGCGTCGGCCTCCACCGCCGACCTCACCGCGTTGGTGCCCGGCCCGCTCAGCCCGAAGGACTCCCACTGGCGTCACACGCCGGGCGCGTGGTGGTTCGACATCGCCATGCTGGTGCTGATCAGCCTCTTCTACCTGGGCTTCGTCCGCTGGAAGATCCGCCTG
Organism: Mycobacterium sp. UM_11; assembly: GCF_001414075.1. Taxonomy (NCBI): domain Bacteria; kingdom Bacillati; phylum Actinomycetota; class Actinomycetes; order Mycobacteriales; family Mycobacteriaceae; genus Mycobacterium; species Mycobacterium sp. UM_11. The sequence continues at coordinate 12,918 of NZ_LATC01000063.1, forward strand.
CGGGGCGGCTGAGGCCCCGCCGGTCAGGCCCCTTTGCGCATCACCTGGTCGGCCGCGGCGCGCATGCGATCCGACAGCGCAAGGAGATCGTGCTCGCCGACGCCGAGCGGAAGGGTGTAGGCCAGCTGGCGCAATTCGACCGAGTAGTTGCGCAGGTCGTCACGGAGGCGTGTCTCAACAGTGGGCATGACTTCTCCCTCAGGCTGCGGCTGGGCAGAGTGCCCGGTCCCCGTCGACCGGCCGGTATGCAAATCTTCGCAGTCCCTCCCCACAACGGCGAGAGCGCCGATGCGAATTAACGGGAGTTTGACAGCGTCTTTACAGTCCGGGCCTCGGCCCGGCCTACCGTCACGGCGAAATCCCCGGCGCGACCTCGCCGTGGCGTTACGCTGACGCTGCTCGGTGTAAGGCTCGCGGAAAGGCACAGGCGCCCGGATGGACTTCGAACTCGACGCCGGGCAGCGCGCATGGCTGACCGAGGTCCGCGAGTTCCTCCGCGACAACGTGACCGCCGAGTTGCGCGCCGAGCTGGCCCAGCATGACCTGGAGTACCCCGACGGCGAGGTCGCGCGGTTCCGCCGCAAGATCGGGGAGAGGGGCTGGTTCGGGCTGAACTGGCCGCGCGAGTACGGCGGACTCGGCCTGGGCGCCGTCCATTTGCATCTGCTCGCCAGCGAATTCGAGTACTGGGGCGTGCCCGGCCCGGATCTGACGGTCACGTCGGTGGCGCCGATGATCATGCGGCACGGCACCGAACGAAACAAGACCGAATGGCTGCCGCCGATCGCCAGGGGTGAAATGGTCTGCGCCGTCGGCTATTCCGAGCCCGAGGCGGGTACCGACCTGGCCAGCCTGCGCACCAGCGGGGTGCGCGACGGCGACGAGTGGGTGATCAACGGCACCAAGATCTGGAACAGCGGCGCGCAGCGCGCCACCCACGAGTGGCTGTGTGTCCGGACCGATCCCAACGCCGTTCGCCACCGGGGCATCTCGGTCATCATCGTGCCGATCGACAGCCCCGGCGTGACGATCCGGCCGCTGTACGCGTGGTCGGGCTATCGCACCAACGAGGTGCACTTCCGCGACGTGCGCGTCCCGGTCACCAACCTGGTGGGCGAGGTCAACCGCGGCTGGACGTACATCACCGGTGCGCTTGACCTAGAACGCGGCGCCCTGACCAACGCCGGCGACCTGCGGCGCGCCGTGGAGGAGCTGCGTGGCCTCGCGCGGCGGCCGCGCCGGGACGGCACGGTGCCGGCCGAGAGCGCGTCGCTGCGACGCCGGCTTGCGCAGGCCGAGGCCGACGTGGCGGTCGCCACGCTGATGGGGTACGAGGCGGCCTCGATCCTCGACAGCGGCGTGATCCCGTCGGTGGAGGTCAGCGTCGAGAAGGTGTTCACCAGTGAACTGCGCCAGCGCATCGCCGTGCTCGCGCTCGATCTCCTCGGCCCGGACGGGTTGCTGGCGCACCGCAGCGAAAACGCGCCGCTGGCCGGCAAGTTCGAGCGACTGTACCGGGCCGCGCCCCTGATGCGTTTCGGCGGCGGGACCAACGAGGTGCTCCGCGACATCATCGCCCAGCGCGGGCACAAGATGCCCAGCTACGGGCGCTGACGGGCCGACCGGACACCATGAGAGCGATCCCCACCGCTGAACAGCGCCAGTTCGCCTCTTCGCTGCGCGCCCTGCTGGCGGCCGAGTGCCCGGTGGAGTTGGTGCGCGGGCTCAGCGAACCGGGTGCCGACCGCCGCACCCCGGCGCTGCACAAGGCCCTGACCGACGCGGGCGTCCCCGGCCTGGCCCTGGCGGAGGAATACGGCGGGGCCGGCGGCTCGCTGGACGACCTCGCCGTCTTCTACACCGAGGCCGGCCGCGCGCTGTGCCCGACGACCATCCACAGCAGCATCCAGGCCGCGCTCGCCATCGACCAGCTCGGCTCACCGGACGCCAAGGCGGCCTTGCTGCCGGACCTGGCGCGCGGGTCGACCCGGGGTACCACGGCGCTCTTCAGCGCGCGCGACGCCGCCGTGGTGTCGGCCTCGGTGCGCGCCGAACCCGTGTCGGCGCAGTGGCGGCTGACCGGCGCCGCGGACTACGTCGCCGACGCCGACGTCGCCGACGTCATCGTGATTTCGGCTGCCGCGCAAGGGCATACGCTGGTCTTCGTCGTCGACGCCAGAGCGACCGGCGTGACGATGGAGGCCCTCGCCATGGCGGGCGGGCACCGCGCGTTCACGGTTCGCTTCGACGGCGTCCTGGTCGCCGGCGACGCGCTGCTCGGTGACGCCCCCGCGTCGGCCTTGCGGCGGGTGGCCAACGCGGCGGTGGCCCTCGGGTCGCTCGACCTGGTGGGCGTAGGGCAGGCGGTCATCGACCGCACCGTCGACTACACCACCGTGCGTCACCAATTCGGCCGGCCCATCGCGTCCTTCCAGGCCGCCCAGCATCTGGTCGCCGACATGCACATCGCCCTGGCGGCGGCGCGACTGGCCGCGCATGCGGCCGTCTTCTGGATCGCGCGTGGCCACACGGCAACTCGGGAGACCGCCATCGCGCGGATGCACGCGGCCACCGCCGCCCGGCTGATCACCTTGGACGCCCACCAATTGCACGGCGGCATGGGGTATGTCACCGAGACCGATCTGCACCTGTGGACCGAGCGGGCGCGGCTGGGCTCGACGTGGGGCGGCGGGGCGGACGTCGCCGCGTCGTGGCTGGAGGAAACCTTGGAGGCAGAGGAGGGCCGGTGAGCGAGGACAGCTTGATCGACGCGGAATCGGCGTCGCGGGTCGGCACCGTCGCGGCGTCCGCGACGGGCGAGGTGAACCGGCGCGACTGGCAGCGATGGGCGGCGGCGGTCGGTGACCACAACCCGCTGTATTTCGACCCGGATCACGCCAGGGCCAACGGGTTTCGCGACATCATCTGCCCGCCGCTTTTCCTGCAGTACGCCGTGCTCGGCGTGACCCACCTGCAAGCGCTGCGCCCCGACGGTTCCTCCGGCGCGATCTCCGGCAGCCTCGCGTTTCCCCGCGCGCCCAAGCGGATGGCCGGCGGGGAGAGCTTTACCTTCCACCTGCCGGCCTACCACCGCGACGACATCGAGATGGTCCGCACCATCGACTCCATCGTCGAAAAGGAGGGCCGATCGGGCAGATTCGTTCTGGTCACCTGGACCACCGTGTACCGCAACCAGCACCGCGAACTGCTCGCCGAAGCCTCGACCTCGATGATCGCCCGCCCCTAGGAGCGCCATGACCGACCAAGTCTTTTACGAGGACGTCGAGGTGGGCCACCGGATGCCCGAACTCACCGTGACCGTCGACGAAACGCAGCTGTTCTTCTTCAGCGCAGCGACCTACAACGGCCATCGCATCCACTACGACAAGGACTGGGCGCGCGCGGTCGAGGGGTACGACGACGTGCTGGTGCACGGTCCGCTGCAGGCCGCGCTCCTCGGCCGCGCCATCGGGGACTGGATCGGCGGGCGAGGCCGCCTGGTGTCCTTTTCCGTGCAGAACCGTGCGGTCGCCCACCCCGGGCAACCCCTGAGCTTCGGCGGGACGATCACCGGCAAACGCCTCTCCGACGACGGCGCGGGGCTGGTGGACCTCGACATCGCGGGCCGCCGCCAGGACACCGTGCTCATGCCGGGCACGGCGACGGTCGCGTTGCCCCGACGCGGGGCGCCTCCGGAAGCCGATCAGTGACCGGGCTGCGCGGCGAGGCCGCGATCGTCGGCATCGCGGAGCTGCCGGCGCAGCGCCGTCCCACCCGCCCGCCGCTGTTCACCCTCGACCAGTACGCGCTGCTGGCCAAGATGGTGGTCGAGGACGCGGGCGTCGACCCCGCGTGCGTCAACGGCCTGCTGACGCACGGCATCGCCGAGTCGACGATGTTCGCACCCGCCACCCTGTGCGAATACCTCGGCCTGGCACTGGATTTCGGGGAGCGCGTCGACCTGGGCGGGGCCACCGCCGCGGGCATGATCTGGCGGGCCGCCGCCGCCGTGGAGCTCGGCATCTGCGACGCGGTGCTGGCCGTGGTCCCCGGCTCGGCGTCGCAGCCGCAGTCCGAGAAGCGACCGCCACCGGCACCGAATTGGTATGGCGCGTCGTCAAACAACTACGGATCGCCGCAAGCCGAATTCGAGATCCCATACGGCAACGTGGGCCAGAACGCGCCGTACGCGCAGATCGCCCAGCGCTACGCCGCCGAATTCGGCTACGACCCTTCCACGCTGGCCAAGATCGCGGTCGACCAACGCACCAACGCGTGCGCCCACCCCGGCGCGGTGTTCCACGGCACCCCGCTCACGGTCGACGACGTGCTCGCCAGCCCGATGATCGCCGACCCGATCCACATGCTGGAGACCGTGATGCGGGTGCACGGGGGAGCGGGCGTGCTGATCGCCAACGCCGACATCGCCCGTCGCGGTCGCCACCGGCCGGTGTGGGTCACCGGCTTCGGCGAACACATCGCTTTCAAGACCCCGACCTACGCCGAAGACATGCTGCGCACCCCGATCGCCCGCGCCGCCGACCGGGCCTTCGCGATGGCCGGCGTGACCCGGTCCGAGGTGGACATGGCGTCGATCTACGACTGCTACACGATCACCGTGCTGATGAGCCTCGAGGACGCGGGCTTCTGCGGCAAGGGCGAGGCGATGGCGTGGATCGCCGGCCACGACCTGACCTACCGCGGCGACTTTCCGCTCAACACCGCCGGCGGCCAGCTGTCCTACGGGCAGGCCGGCATGGCCGGCGGCATGCACCACGTCGTCGACGGCGCCCGGCAGGTCATGGGCCGGGCCGGCGACGCGCAGGTGCGCGACTGCCACACCGCGTTCGTCACCGGCAACGGCGGCATCATGAGCGAGCAAGTCGCGCTGCTGATGCGGGGGGACTAGCGATGAGTGTCCCCGTTCCCGAGCCCACGCCGGTGTCACGCCCCTTCTGGGACGGCCTGGCCCGCCACCGCATCGTGGTGCAGTACTCGCCCTCGCTGGCGCGCTACGTGTTCTACCCGCGCACGCTGGCCCCGGGAACGCTGGCCGACGACCTCGAATGGCGCGAAATCGACGGCGCCGGAACGCTGTATACGTTCACGATCGCCCGCCGGCCCACCGCGCCACCGTGGGCCGACGCCTTGCCGCAGCTGCTCGCGGTCGTGCAGTGGGACGCGGGGCCGAAGTTCAGCACCGAGTTGGTCGACGTCGACCCCGGCGACGTCGGAATCGGCATGCGGGTGCGGCCGGTGTTCTACGATCTGCCCGAAAACGGAATCACCCTTTTGAAATACCGGCCGGCATGAGCGGCCCGGCGATGCGGGCGGAGGTTCACATGGACGGCCCCCTTGACGGCGTCCGGGCGATGCTGCGCGAGTTGGACGCCGGATTCCCGCGCATCGAGACCATGACCGCCGACGAGGCCCGCGCCGCCGTCGCGCAGCGACGCCAGCCGGTCAACAACATCGACGACGTCCGCCGCACCGAGGACCGGTCGATCCCCGGCCCCGCCGGCGCCATCCCCGTGCGGGTCTACCACCCCCATGGCGACACGCGCGACGAGCGCCCCGCGATCGTGTTCTGCCATGGCGGCGGATTCGTGTTGTGCGACATCGAATCCCACGACGGCTTCTGCCGCGCGCTGGCCCGCGGCACCGAGGCCGTCGTGGTGTCGGTCGGGTACCGCCTCGCGCCCGAACACCGCGCCCCCGCGGCCGCACTGGACGCGTTCGCGGCGTTCTGCTGGGTGATCGACCACGCCGCCGAACTCGGCATCGACCCGGTGCGGACCGCCGTCGCCGGCGACAGCGCCGGCGGCAACCTCGCCGCCGTCACCGCCATCCTCTGCCGGGACCGGGCGGTCGCCCCGCCGGCCGCGCAGCTGCTGATCTACCCGGTAATCGACCCGTCCTTCGACACCGAGAGCTATCGGCGCTGCGCCACCGGCTACTTCCTCACCCGCGCCGCCATGCGGTGGTACTGGGGCCAATACCTGGACAGCACAACGCTTTTGGATCCGCCACACCTGGTCGCGCCGGCGCGCGCGGCTTCGCACGCCGACCTGCCACCCGCCGTGATCGTCACCGCCGGCCTCGATCCGCTACACGGCGAGGGCCGCGACTATGCGCGCCGGCTGCGCGACGCGGGGGTGCCCGTGGTGCACCGCGACTTCCCGGACCTGTTCCACGGCTTCCTGACCATTCCCGCTTTCCCCCCGGCGGCCTCGGCGCAGGCCATGATCTACGCCGACCTTCGGGAACTGCTGCAACCCACCGTCTGCGAGTCGACATGACCCCGAAGACAGACACCGACGTCATCGTCATCGGGGCCGGGTTCGCCGGGCTCTACGCCGTGCACCGGGCGGCCTCGGCCGGCCTGTCGGTGATCGGCCTCGAGGCGGCGCCCGACGTGGGCGGCACCTGGTACTGGAACCGGTACCCCGGCGCCCGGTGCGACGTCGAAAGTGTGGACTACTCCTACTCGTTCGACGACGCGCTGCAGCAGGACTGGACGTGGAGCGAACGGTTCGCCGCGCAACCGGAGATCCTCGCCTACCTGCGGCACGTCGCGGAACGATTCGATCTGCGCCGGCACTATCGATTCGAGGTCGACGTGGTCGGCGCGGCCTTCGAGCAAGCCCAATGGCGGGTACGAACCCGCGACGGGCGGACCCACGCCGCGTCGTTCCTCATCTGCGCGACGGGTTGCCTGTCGGCGGTCAACCGTCCGGCCATCCCCGGCGTCGACGACTTCGCGGGCGAGGTGTACTTCACCGCCGCCTGGCCGCGCGAGGACCCCGACCTGCGTGGCAAACACGTGGGCCTGATCGGCACGGGATCGTCTGGCATTCAAGCGGTTCCGATCGTCGCCGCGCAGGCCGATCGGCTGGTGGTGTTCCAGCGATCGGCGAACTACAGCATCCCGATGCCCAACCGCCCCTGGACGCCGGAGGAGCAACAACAGATTCGGGAGCAGTATCCCGAGCGGCGCCGCATGTCGGCCTATGCGGCGGCCGGCACCCCGCACGGCACCTACCACAAGCGGGCCGTCGACACCGAACCGCAGGAACGCGCCGAGGCGTTGTGGCGGCGCTGGCGCGAGGGTGGCGTGCTGTTCGCCAAGACGTTCCCCGACCAGAACTCCGACCTCGCGGCCAACGACATCGCCCGTGAGTTCGCCGAGCAGCGGATCCGCGAAATCGTCGCCGACCCCGACGTGGCCACCGACCTCATCCCTGTCGACCACCCGATCGGGGCGAAGCGAATCTGCACCGACGGCGGCTATTACGACGCGTTCAACCGCGACAATGTCCGGCTGGTCAACCTGCGTCGCGAGCCCATCGAGGCGATCACCGCCGACGGCGTGCGCACGGGCGCGGCGACCTATCCCTGCGATGTCCTGATCTTCGCCACCGGCTTCGACGCGCTGACCGGCGCGCTGACCCGCATCGATCCACAGGGGCCCGGGGGAGTGCGACTGAGCGACGTCTGGGCGGACGGCCCGGTGACGTTCCTGGGCCTGATGGTGCCCGGCCTGCCGAACCTGTTCACCATCAGCGGCCCGGGCAGTCCCTCGGTGCTGGCCAACATGGTGCTGCACGCCGAGGTGCAGGTCGATTGGGTCACCGAGCTGATGTTGACCGCCCGCCGCCTCGGGGTGACGGAGGTGGAACCGCGCCGCGACGCCGCCGACACCTGGACCGACCACGTCGCCGAGGCGGCCGAGCAGACGTTGTTCCCGAGGGCGGCCTCGTCCTGGTACCTGGGCGCGAACATCGAGGGCAAGAAACGAATCTTCATGCCCTACGCCGGCGGGTTCGGCACGTATCGGCGCCACTGCGACGAGGTGGCCCGTCGGCACTACGCCGGGCTGGTGCTGACCACCCGATGATCGAGACGGTCCAGCAGCTGCTGCGGCAACGCCGCAACGACGACACCCCGGCGCTGGCCTCCGGCGACCGCGTGTGGACCTGGCGCGAACACCTCGCCGAGGCCGAGGCGCAGGCCGCCGCGTTGATCGCCCTCGCCGACCCCGCCCGCCCGCCGCACGTCGGCGCCCTGCTGCCCAACTCCCCGGCGATGCTGCGCGCCATGGCGGCGGCCGCGCTGGGCGGCTACGTGCTGTGCGGCATCAACACGACGCGGCGCGGGGCGGGCCTGCTGGCCGACATCCGGCGCTCCGACTGTCAGCTGCTGCTGGTCGACCCCGAGCATCTCGCCCTACTGGATGGCTTGGAGCTCAACGGGATTCAGGTGCTCGACGTAACCGGCCGGCGCTACGCCGACCTGGTGGCCGCGGCGCCGGCCCTGGTCCCGCATCGCGAGGTCGCCGGCGGCGACACCCTGATGATGATCTTCACCTCCGGGACCAGTGGCGACCCGAAGGTCGTGCGGCTCGCCCACGCGATGACCGTCATGTGCGGCGCCAGCCTGATCTACCAGTACGACGTCACCGCCTCAGATGTCTGCTACCTGTCGATGCCGCTCTTCCACTCCAACGGCGTCGCCGCCGGATGGGCGGTTGCCATCGGGGCCGGCGCGACCATGGTCCCGGCCCGGTTCTCCCCGTCGCGGTTCCTCGACGACGTGCGCCGCTACCGCGTGACGTACCTCAACTATGTCGGCAAGCCGCTCGCCTTGATCCTGTCCACCCCCGAGCGCCCCGACGACGCGGACAACACGTTGCGCGTGGCCTTCGGCAACGAGGCGACCGACCGCGACATCGCCGAATTCGCAAGGCGTTTCGGGTGCCGGGTGGTCGACAGCTTCGGTTCCAGCGAATTCGCGGTGATCGTCGTCCGGGAGGACGGCACCCCGCCCGGATCGATCGGCCGGCCGTATCCGGGGGTGAGCGTCTACAACCCGGAGACGCTGCGCGAATGCGCCGTCGCCCAATTCGACGAGCACGGGGCGCTGACCAACTTCGACGACGCGGTGGGCGAGCTCGTCAACACCCAGGGCGCGGGGCCGTTCATCGGCTACTACAACGATCCGGACGCCACCGCCCAGCGGATGCGGCATGGCATGTACTGGTCCGGTGACCTGGCCTACCGCGACGCCGACGGCTGGATCTACCTGGCCGGGCGGACGGCGGATTGGCTGCGGGTGGACGGCGAGAACCTGGCGGCGGGCCCGATCGAACGGATTTTGGAGCGGCTGCCCGAGGTCAGCCAGGTCGCCGTCTACGGGGTGCCCGACGAGCGGGTGGGCGATCAGGTGATGGCCGCGCTGGTGTTGCGCGCGGGCGCGCGGTTGGGGCCCGACGAGTTCGCGAGTTTCCTTGCCGCGCAACCCGATCTGTCGCCGAAGGCCTGGCCGCGGTACGTGCGGATCAACGCCGAGCTGCCCACCACCGCGACGAACAAGATCCTCAAACGCGCGCTGATCGCCGCGGGCGCGAGCGCGCAGGGCGGCGTGCTGTGGACCCGCGCGGCGCGCGAGAGGACATACCGTCCGGAGCGCACCCCCGGCCGGCAGGTCCCGGTGAGCTAGACGACGGTTTCCTGCGGCGCTTCCCCGAACCGCGCCAGCACCAGGGTGGCGGACACGGCCACCACCAACCCCGTGATCACCAACCAGCCGAGCCCGTCGCGCGCGTTGTCGCCCAGCCAGACCACCCCGACGAACGCGGGCGCGATGGTCTCACCGACGACCATCCCGGCGACGGCGGTCGTGACGGATCCGCGGTGCAGGGCGGAGGTCAGCAGCAGGAAACCCGCGACCCCGCCCGCGGCCGCCGCGTACAACGCCGGGTTGGTGTAGAAGGCGCGCCGGGTCGGGTCGATCACCTCGATCAGCCGGACACCGACCTCGATGACACCGAAACCGGTTCCGGCCGCCAACCCCAACGCCAGTGCCCGCGGGCGGTCCGGCAGCCGGCCCGCAACGGCGCCGGCGACGAACACCACGGCCACCACGCCCAGCAATGCCCAGCCCAGCCCGGCCGGAGCGTGCCGGAAGTGCCCGGGGCCGGCCGCCAGCGCGAGCGCGACGAGGCTCACGCACACCACGCCCACCGCCGTCCATTCCGCCCGCGACAGCCGCGCCGACAGCAGCCACGCGGACGCGACGCCGGTGACCGCGATCGAGGCGGCCAGCGCCGCGGCGACCACGTAGATCGGCACCAGTCGCAGCGCCGCCACCTGGAGCAGGAAGCCGAGCCCGTCCAGGCCGACGCCGACGAGGTAGCGCCACTGGCGGGCGGCGCGCATCAGCAGCACGGTGTCGACGCCCGAGCCGCTGCCCGCTTCCACCGATCGCGTCGCGGCCGCCTGCAACACCGACGCCGTGCCGTAACAGACCGAGCAGCCCAGCGCGAGGAGGAAGCCGATCAGCACACGTCGAACAATAGGCGCACCGCTCACGCGGTGGCGCGTCAGCGGAGAATCCGCTGAACAAATGTTTGGGCGTTGCCGGATCCGGGCACGCGGGGTTGTAACGCATCGCGCCAGGTCCAGTCACACAGCATTTGCAATAGTGAACAGGCGTGTCTTCTGTATAGCGCCTGAAAAACGTCGTGTTGCCTGCTGGTACAGCCCAATTCAATTTCGACGTTTAAACTCGGTGTACAAGTGTGTACTCTGATTGCATGGCTGAGCGCGGCGCTGAACCCCAGGTCCCACGCGGGCGTCGGCTGTTCCTGCGAGCGGTCCGGCGGCTGTTCAGCCCGCTGCAGCCGGACGATTACCTCGAGATGATCAACCCGCTGTGGACCACCAAGGAGCTGCGCGGGAAGGTCGAGGGCATCGAGGCCCAGGGCTCGGAAGCGGCCAGCGTCCTGATCCGCCCGGGGTACGAGTGGCCCGGCCACAAGCCCGGACAGTACGTGCGCCTCGGCGTGGTCATCGACGGCGTCTACCACTGGCGTGCGTACTCGCTGACGTCTGATCCCAGGCCCGACGACGGGCTGATCAGCGTCACGCCGAAGAGGGTCGACGGCGGCGTCGTGTCGCCGTATCTCGTGCACAAGATTCAGCCGGGCGATCTGGTGCGGCTCGGCGAGATCGAGGGCGTCTTCACCCTGCCGGACCCGCTGCCGCCGAAGCTGCTGTTCATCAGCGCCGGCAGCGGCATCACGCCGATCATCAGCATGCTGCGCGACCTCGACCATCGCGACGAATTGCGCGATGCGGTGGTCATCCATTCGGCGCGGACCCGCGAGCAGGCCATGTTCCTGCCGGCCCTGGAAGAGCTCGAGGAACGCCACGAAGGGCTGCGGCTGGATCTGCGCCTCACCTCCGAGCAGGGGCGCCTGACACCCGAGGAGCTGGACGACGTGTGCCCGGACTGGCGGGAACGCGAGGCGTTCTGCTCGGGTCCGGGGGAAATGCTCGACGCCCTGATCGAGCACTGGAAAGAGAACGGTGATTGCGATCGCCTGCACTTCGAGCGGTTCCAGCCCAAGATCGGCGGCGACGCCAACGCCGGCGAGGGCGGCACCGTCTGCTTCCTGGACAGCGAGAAGGAAGTCGAATGTGACGGTGGCACATCCATTCTCGAAGCCGGCGAGAAGGCGGGACTCAATCTTGCGTTCGGCTGCCGGATCGGAATTTGTCATACCTGTGTCGGGACGCTGAAGTCGGGCAAGCTGCGCGACCTGCGCTCGGGCGACGTGATCGAGCCGACGGAGCAAGACGTGCGGATCTGCATCAACACCGCCGAGGGCGACGTCGAACTCGAACTGTGATGGAAAGGAGCGGCTCGTGACAACTGCCGTTAAAAGGGCCGGGGAGAGCCCGCTGTCCCGGTTGGGGGAGCAGGAACTGGAAAAACTCGCCAAGGAATTCGACGCGATCCACGACGAGGTGTTCGCCGACCTCGGCGACCGCGACCGCCGCTACATCAAGAACGTCATCTCGGCACAACGTCAGATCGTGGTGGCCGGCCGAATCCTGTTGCTGGCGTCGCGGTCCAAGACCGCGTGGCTGCTGGGCACCGCCTGCCTCTCCATGGCCAAGATTCTGGAGAACATGGAGATCGGCCACAACGTGATGCACGGCCAATGGGATTGGATGAACGATCCCGACATCCACTCGTCGGTCTGGGACTGGGACACGGCCTCGACGGCCGAGTCGTGGAAGCACTCGCACAACTACATCCATCACACGTTCACCAACATCCTCGGCAAGGACAAGGATCTCGGCTACGAGATCATGCGCATCGACCCCAATCAGAAATGGGCTCCGCGCTACCTGGGCCAACCGATCTACAACCTGCTGCTGACGCTGCTGTTCGAGTGGGGCGTGGCCGTCCACGACATGGACATCGACGCCATCCGCAAGCGCGAAAAGCCGTGGTCGGAGGTGCGCAAGGACCTACGGGGCATCGGGGTCAAGGCGCGCGCGCAGATCTACAAGGACTACCTCGGCTGGCCGGCCATCAGCGCCGGCGCGTTCGCGCTCACCCAGTTGGCGCTGGGCGGCCGGCTCGAACAGCCGTCGCAATCCCGCATCGCCAGAAGGCTGCGCAGGGTGTCGAAGGGCCGTCGCGCCGGCGCCGCGGCGAACTTCCTCGACAAAGTCGCGCCCGGCGTCGAGAGCACCTACCTACGCACCCTGGCCGCCGACGCGCTGGCCAACGTCATCCGCAACGTGTGGGCGCACGCCATCATCTTCTGCGGCCACTTCCCGGACCAGACCTACACGTTCACCCAGGAAGAGGTCGAGAACGAGACGCGCGGCGGTTGGTACGTGCGCCAATTGCTCGGCGCCGCGAACATCGACGGCAGCCCCCTGTTCCACATCATCAGCGGCAACCTGGGCTATCAGGTGGAGCACCACCTCTACCCGGACATGCCGAGCAGTCGCTACTCGGAGATCGCGCCACAGGTCAAAGAGATCTGCGAGCGCTACGAGCTGCCGTACAACTCCGGTCGTTTCGGCAAGCAGTGGGGGATGGTGCACCGCAGCATCTTCCGGCTGGCCTTCCCGGGCGGAGCGCCGCGGCCGAAGCCCGGCCCCTACCACGGCAACGTCCACCGGCCCGATCCCGACCGGCCCAGCGAGGGCGACCGCTTCCGAGATCGGGTCCCGGCCGAACACCCGGCCGCCGGTCCCGAACACGACTCCTCCGGCGTCGAGGTGCAGCCGCCGCCGCGGGGCAAGGACTGACGCGCGCCGCAGATCGGCGAGTCTGAACCATTTTCGCCGGCCCGCCGTGTCTCATCATCGATGATGCACGGCATGGGCGAACCGAAAGCAGACACCGACGCGCCGGACGCTTCCGACGGGTACGGGTTTCCCGCGTGGCTGTGGCGTCGGCTGGACGAGCACCCGCCGCCGGGCGTCCGCCGGGCGCAGCGATGGCGCAGCCCGCTGCGGGGTCCGTGGCTGACCTCGGTGTTCGGCTCGGTGCTGCTGGTGACGCTGCCGATCGTCATCATCACCGGCCTGCTGTCCTACGTCGCTTACGGGCCGCGGTTCGGCCAGGCCATTCCGGGCGACGTCGGGTGGCTCAAGCTGCCGACGTTCGATTGGCCCACCAACCCTTCGTGGCTGTACCGGCTCACCCAGGGGCTGCACGTCGGGCTCGGGCTCGTCCTGATCCCGGTGGTGCTGGCCAAACTATGGTCGGTGATACCGAGGCTGTTCGCCTGGCCGCCCGCCCGGTCGACAGCCCAACTGCTGGAACGGGTTTCGTTGCTGATGTTGGTCGGTGGCATCCTGTTCGAGATCATCACCGGCGTGCTGAACATCCAGTACGACTACATCTTCGGTTTCAGCTTCTACACCGCGCACTACTTCGGCGCCTGGGTGTTCATCGCCGGATTCGTCGTGCACATCGCGATCAAGATTCCGACGATGTGGTCCGGCCTGCGCTCGATCTCGCCGCGCGACGTGCTGCGCACCGGGCGCGCCGACACCGTTGCGCAGCCGTGGGAGCCGGACGGGCTGGTCGCCGCGGACCCGAGCCCGGCGACGATGAGCCGCCGCGGCGCCCTGGCGTTGGTGGGCGGCGGCGCGCTGTTCATGGCGGTCATCACCGCCGGTCAGACGCTGGGTGGCTGGACGCGGCCCGCCGCGCTGCTGCTGCCCCGGGGGCGCACCCGTGGAGACGGACCCAACGACTTCGAGATCAACCGGACCGCGGCGGTGGCCGGCATCTCCGCCGCGGAGGCCGGCGAGCGCTGGCGGCTGACCCTGAGCGGCGGTGCCGCCCCGGTGGTGCTGGACCGCGCGGCGCTGCTGGCCATGCCGCAGCACACCGCCGTGCTTCCGATCGCCTGCGTCGAAGGCTGGTCGACCACCCAGACGTGGACCGGGGTGCGGTTGGCGGAGCTGGCCCGGCGGGCCGGCGTCCCCGCACCGGAGTCGGCTTACGTATCCTCCCTCGAGCGCAACGGCGCGTTCGGCCGCGCGACACTGCAGAAGAGCCAGGTGCTGCACCCGGATGCGCTGCTGGCGTTGCGCGTCAACGGAGCCGACCTGTCACCGGATCACGGCTACCCGGCGCGCGTCATCGTGCCGGCGCTGCCGGGGGTGCACAACACCAAGTGGGTGGAGTCCATCGCCTTTCGAGGGGCCGCAAATGCCTAGCGCCCGAACGGGTTTCGTCAGGATCTATGGTTCCGGCCCGGTGCATCTGCTCACCCTGATCGCCGGGTTCGCGCTCCTGGGTTACGTGGTGGCCACCATGAAACCGGTCACGCTGTGGAACCCAAATGTGTGGTGGCAGTCGATCATCGTGTGGTTCGCCGCGGCCATCGTCGCGCACGACCTGGTGTTGTTCCCGGTCTATACGCTTCTCGACGCGCTGCTGTCGCGGGCCGTCGTCGGTCCGGCACCGCGCCGGGTGCCGGTAATCAATCACGTCCGGGTGCCCGCGCTGGGGGCGGGCCTGACGCTGCTGGTGTTCCTCCCCGGCATCATCAAGCAGGGCGCCCCGACGTATTCGGCGGCGACCGGGCAAACCCAGGATCCATTTCTCGGGCGGTGGCTGCTGCTGACCGCGGCGATGTTCGGGGTCAGCGCGGCGATCTATGCGATCCGCGTGGCGAGGGCGCATCGGCGGCCCGAGCCCGCGCCCGGCTTACATGTTGGCGATGATCTGTAGGCGCTGGGCGCTGTACTCGGTGTCGGAGATCGCGCCCCTGGCGTGCAGGTCCTCGAGCTGCCTGAGCCGCTGGTAGAGCGGCGGCTCGGATACCGGGAGCGCGACCGGCTGGGCCTGGATGCCGCTGTGGTGGCGCAGCGCCGCGTCCTTGGTGGTCCACCCGGCGCCGAGGTCGAGCAGCCGCAGCGCGAACAGCACTCCGGCGCCGGTGATCGGCAGGCCGAGGTAGAGCATCCACCCCAACGGCATACCGGCCTGGCTCAGCGCGAAATAGCGCGTCAGCAGCACGAGCGCGAGCATCCCGCCGGCCAGTAGCACGACGACCTTGCTTTTCATCCGCGGTGTACCTTCCGTGTTGTTCGCTGCGGGCGGCAGCGGTGGTCGGGCAAGTGCAACCGACCCACGCCGCTACCGATCCCAAAGGGCACTGGGCGACTTCACCGTCCACGGCCGCGCTTGAAGGATTCTTGGCGACTTCTTGGAGTGTTCTTTGAAAGCGCGCGCGTGTTCTGCGCGGTGCGCGGGGAGTAACTACTCTGGTCGGCATGGGAAATGGGCGGCCCGGGAAGGCGACGGCGCTGTGCGCCTGCCTGGCCGCACTTGTCTTTACGCCTTTCGACGTCGCCGCGACGGCGGAGCTGACAAGACCCGTTGCGTCGGCCTCGTCCTCACGGATCGGCGACAGTGCCCTCGGACTGCCCAGCTCGCCCTGTTTTATCGGCCTCAACTGCGGATGTGTTCAACACTGCCAATCGCCGCCGCGCCCACATCCGCCGGCTGTAGCCGGCGATCCACAGCACGTCCCGCCTGCCTCCACGCCGCCAAATCCCTAGTCCAACAACACAATTGCCCCCCCTGCGGCGAGAAACACACTGGAGAGATCGTGAAGATTCGACAAGCCCAGCCCGTGGCCGCGGTTTGCGGTGTCTTCGCAGCGCTCGTCCTGGCGTTCGGTTGGTCCGACGCCGGCATGGTCACCCGGGCCGCGAACCCCACGTCTTCGTCCCACGTGGCGCCGGCGCCACCGCCCGCTCCGGGCGGTGCCCTGCCGGTGCAACCCGCCGGCGGGGGCGGCTGCATCATCGGCCTCAACTGCGGGTGCACGCGCAACTGCCATAAGCCGCGCCCCCGTCCTCCGGGTCCCGTTAGCGACCCGCAACACGACGCACCCGCGCCGGCCCCGGAGAACCCCTAGCGGCGATTGGCGCACGGGCCCGTCCATGGCTTTCCTATGATCGGCTCATGCAGACACCGTCCTCGCCGGCGTTCACCGACGAGGACGTGGCCCGCTTCCACGCCGCCGGCTGGTGGTCCGACACGACGTTGTCGGATGCGGTGCGCCGCAACGCCGAACGATCACCGGGTCGTCGCGCGTACGTCGACCATCCGGGTGAGTCACTTACCTGGAGCGAATTCGACTCCGCCGCAACGGACTTAGCCCGGCGTTTGGTCGGGGCCGGGGTCGCGCCCGGCGCTCGGGTGGCGGTGTGGCATGGCGATTCCGCCGCCCTGCACGTGTTGTTCGTGGCGATCGAGCGGTGCGGGGCCGTCGTCGTCGGCGTCGGCGCGCGCGCCGGAGCCCGCGAAGTCGCCGCGATACTGCGCAGCTCGCAACCGAAGATTCTGATCAGCGACTCCCAGCGCGGCGGTGCCGCGACTGCGGTTTCCGACGAGCTTTCGCTGCCCGCGCTGGTTTTGGGCGCCGAGGCCCCGCGATTGGACGGTGAGCCGAAGCCGCTCACGGCCGAATGTCGGCTCGGGCCCGACGACGTCTTTTTGATCAACTCCACCTCCGGCACCACCGGCCTGCCCAAGTGCGTGGTGCACACCCAGAATCGTTGGCACTATTTCCACCAGAAGGCCGTCGCCAACGGCCTGCTGACGCCGGAAGACGTTTTTCTGCCGGTCA
>NZ_LATC01000064.1:0-29628 GCF_001414075.1 Mycobacterium sp. UM_11
CAGATGTGTATAAGAGACAGGGTGGATATCGCCGCGGTGGTCGAGCTGGCGCACGCCGCGGGCGCAAAGGTGGTTTTGGACAACGTCTTTGCCACACCGCTGCTGCAGCAGGGCTTCCCGCTCGGCGTGGACGTGGTGGTGTACTCGGGCACCAAGCACATCGACGGCCAGGGCCGGGTGCTGGGCGGCGCCATCCTCGGCGACAAGGAGTACATCGACGGCCCGGTGCAGAAGCTGATGCGGCACACCGGCCCGGCGATGAGCGCGTTCAACGCCTGGGTGCTGGTGAAAGGCCTTGAGACGCTTGCCGTTCGGGTCGAGCACAGCAACTCCTCGGCGCAGCGCATCGCGGAATTCCTGGAAACCCATCCGGCGGTGAGCTGGGTCCGCTACCCGTATCTGCCGTCGCACCCGCAATACGACCTGGCCAAGCGCCAGATGTCCGGGGGCGGAACAGTGATCACCTTCGCGCTCGACTGCCCCGACGCTTTGGCCAAGCGGCGGGCCTTCGAGGTGCTGGACAAGCTGCGGCTGATCGACATCTCCAACAACCTGGGCGACGCGAAATCCCTTGTCACGCATCCGGCCACGACGACGCACCGGGCGATGGGACCCGAAGGCCGGGCGGCGATCGGGCTTGGCGACGGTGTGGTCCGGATTTCGGTGGGCCTGGAGGGCACCGACGACCTGATCGCCGATATCGACCAGGCTTTGAGCTAGTTGAAGAGCTAGCCGGCCTGCTTCTCGGCGGCCTCGATGCGCTCGGCCGCCGCCAGCGTCCCCTCCTGCGCCTGCCGCTCGACCCAGTCCACCACCGGCCGGGCGTACATCATCTGGCTGGTGATGGCCATCTGGCCGCGGGTGCGGCCGAGGAAGGAAATCCCCCAGGAGAACATCGCCGCGATGCGGTTGCGGTGGCCGACCAGGTAGTACAGGTGCAGCAGCAACCAGGCCAGCCAGGCGATGAAGCCGCCGAACTCCAGCTTGCCCACCTGCGCGACCGCGCTGTAGCGGGAGACCAGGGCCATGCTGCCCTTGTTCAGGTATTTGAACGGCTTGCGGTTTGCGGGGTCGTCGGTGCCCTTCACCGCGTGTTTGATCAGCGTGGCGGCGTAGTGGGCGCCCTGGATCGCGCCCTGGGCCATCCCGGGCACGCCGGGCACCGACATCAGGTCCCCGACGACGAACACGTACGGATGCCCCTTGACCGTGAGGTCGGGCTCGACGACCACCCGTCCGGCGCGGTCGGTCTCGGTCCCGTCGGACTGCTCGGCGATGATCTTGCCCAGCGCGCTGGCCTGCACACCGGCGGCCCACACCTTGCAGGCGCACTCGATGCGCCGCTCGCCGCCGTCCTTCTCCTTGATCGTGATGCCCATGTAGTCGACGGTGGTCACCATCGCGTTGAGCTGCACCTCGACGTCCATCTTCTCCAGCCGGCGTTGCGCCTTGAGGCCGAGCTTGGGACCCATCGGCGGCAACACCGCGGGCGCCGCGTCGAGCAGGATGACCCGGCATTCGCTGGGCGTGATGGTCCGGAACGCCCCCGCCAGCGTGCGCTCGGCGAGCTGGACGATCTCGCCGGCGAGCTCGACCCCGGTCGGCCCGGCGCCGACCACCACGAACGTCAGGCGGCGCTGCCGCTCGGCCGGGTCGGTGGCGACCTCGGCGGCCTCGAACGCGCCGAGGATGCGCGCCCGCAGCTCGAGGGCGTCGTCGACGCTCTTCATGCCGGGCGCGAAGGCGGCGTAGTCGTCGTTGCCGAAATAGGACTGCTGCGCGCCGGCCGCCACGATGAGGCTGTCGTATGGGGTCACCGTCTGCATGCCCATCAGGTGCGACGTGACGGTCTTCGCCGTCAGGTCGATATCGCTGACGTCGCCCCACAGCACGCGGACGTTCTTCTGCTTGCGCAGGATCAGCCGGGTGGTCGGGGCGATGTCGCCCTCGGACAGGATGCCGGTGGCCACCTGGTACAGCAACGGCTGGAACAGGTGGGTCGTCGTCCTCGAGATCAGGGTGACGTCCACGTCCGCCCGTTTGAGCGCCCTGGCCGCGTTCAGGCCCCCGAATCCGCTTCCGATGATGACGACGCGATGCCGCGACATGCTCATCCCCTCACCGTACGACCCCGCCGCGCCGCCGCTAGAACGGCCACCCGTTGGAGTTGTCCTTGAATTTGCCGTTCAGCGCGGTGCAAAAATCGTCGGCCGTGCCGGCGAGCAAGACGTAGTAGGTCTCGCCGCGGCGGCTCTCGAAGGTGTTGGGGGTGCTCCAACCGCTGTTGCACAGCGAGTTCTGCGCGCCGGCGGTGGACCTGCGCCAGTTCGTCTTCGCGCAGCCCGCCAGCGCGTCGACGTTGGGCGTCGCGCTCTTGGCCGCGACCACCATCGCGCCGCCCCATTGCCCGTCGGCGCGCCGATAGGCGCGCGCCCCGAATCCGGCGTTGTTGGTCTGGCAGGCCAGCGCGCGGCGCATCAGCGAGAAGGGCGCGGCCAGTTGGGAATTGGCGCTCGCGGCCGCGGCCGTGATGAATTGCGCCGCGTCCGAGCCGTCGACCTCCTGCACGTTCGGGGTGCCGAAGCTGAACAGCTGCTGCGCGATCCCGGCGTTGCTGCCGCCGCCGATGATCGGCCCGCCGCCGCTCGACGTCATCGCCGGCAGCGCGGAACTGGGATCGGCGCCCGCCGGCGCGACACCGGCGGCGGCGCCCAGCGCAAGCGCGGCCAGCACCCGGCGGAGCGCGGTGAGTCTCATGCCCTCATTCCAGCACGTGTGCGCGGGTCATGTCAGCGGAAGGCGTCGCTGCCGGTGAACGCCTGGCCGAGCACCAGCTGGTGCATCTCGGGCGTGCCCTCGTAGGTGAGCACCGACTCCAGGTTGACCATGTGCCGGATCACCGGGTATTCGAGCGATATCCCGTTGCCGCCCAAGATGGTTCGCGCGGTGCGGCAGATCTTGATGGCCTCCCGGGTGTTGTTCAGCTTGCCGAAGCTGACCTGCTCGGGCCGCAGCCCGACGCCGTCCTTGAGGCGGCCGAGGTGCAGCGACAGCAGCTGACCCTTGTGCAGCTCGACCGCCATGTCGACGAGTTTCGCCTGCGTCAGCTGGAATCCGGCGATCGGGCGCCCGAATTGGGTGCGCTGCGTGGCGTAGTCAAGCGCGGCCTGCCAGGCCGAGCGCGCCGCGCCCATCGAACCCCAGATGATTCCGTAGCGCGCCTCGGACAGGCACGACAGCGGCCCCCGCAGCCCGTTGGCCTCGGGCAGCATCGCGGACTCGGGCACCCGCACGTCGTCGAGCACCAGCTCGCTGGTGATCGAGGCGCGCAGCGACAGCTTGTGGTGGATGGTGTTGGCCGAGAAGCCCGGCGACTTGGTGGGGACGATGAAGCCGCGGACGCCGTCGTCGGTGGCAGCCCACACGATTGCGACGTCGGCGACCGAGCCGTTGGTGATCCACAGTTTGCGGCCGTTCAGCACCCAGTCCGAACCGTCGCGGCGGGCGCGGGTCTTCATCGCGGCCGGGTCGGACCCCACGTCGGGTTCGGTCAGCCCGAAGCACCCCAGCAGTTCGCCGGTGGCCATGCCGGGCAACCACTCCTGCTTCTGCTCCTCGGACCCGAAATTCCAGATCGCGAACATCGCCAGGGACCCCTGCACCGAGACCATCGACCGAATGCCGGAGTCGGCGGCCTCGAGCTCGGTACAGGCCAGGCCGTAATGCACCGATGAGGCCCCGCCGCACCCGTAGCCCTCCAGGTGCATGCCCAGCAGGCCGAGCTGGCCGAATCCCTTGGCCAGTTCCCGCACCGGCAGGTCACCGATCTCGAACCACTCCGCGACGTAGGGCAGCACGTGTTCGGCGCAGAACTCCCTGACGGTGTCGCGCACCGCGAGCTCGTCGCTGGACAGGGAGGCGTCCAGGCCCAGGGGGTCATACCGGTCGAAGGCGGGGGGTTTTTTGGTGCTCATGGCTTTCAGCCTGCCACTAGCCGGCCCTCGGCAAACCCGGCCGGTAGTCTCGCTGCATGCGACGGCCTCTGTGGCTCGTCGTGGACGTCGCCTGCGTGCTGGTCTTCTGCGCGGCCGGGCGCCGCAGCCACGACGAAGGACTCGACATCGCCGGCGTGGCCACCACCGCGTGGCCGTTCCTCACCGGGACCGCCGTCGGGTGGCTGGCGTCCCGCGCCTGGCGGCGCCCGACCGCCCTGGTGCCGACCGGGGTGGTCGTGTGGCTGTGCACGGTGGTGGTCGGCATGGTGTTGCGCAAGCTGAGTTCCGCGGACGTCGCGGCCAGTTTCGTGGTGGTGGCGGCGTCGGTCACCGCGTTGTTGTTGCTCGGCTGGCGCGCGGTCGTCGGGCTGAGCGTGCGGCGCCGGTCCGGCGTCTGACATGGCGACGGCGGTGGGCGTGGCGGTGACCGCGGCATTCGGCGCCGCCGCGCGGGCGGTCGCCACCAACAAGGGGTTGCTGAACGATCCGTTCGCCGAACCGTTGGTGCGCGCGGCCGGGGTGGACCAGCTCGCCCGCGTGATCGACGACGACCGGTTCGCCGCGGAGGACGCGGGCGGCCCGCGGTTCCTGGACCTCTGCGCGGCGCACACCCGGTTCGTCGACGAGTTCGTCGCCGATGCCGTCAGGGCGGGCCTTCGGCAGGTGGTGCTGTTGGTGTCCGGCCTGGACACCAGGCCGTACCGCTTGTGGTGGCCGCCCGGGACGACGGTTTACGAGGTCGACCGGCCCGAGGTGCTGGACTTCAAGGCCGAGGTGCTGCGCGGCCAGGGCGCCGAACTGGCCGCGAGCCGGCGCGGGGTCGGGGTCGACCTGCACCAGGATTGGCCGGCCGCGCTGCGGCGGGTCGGCTTCGACACCACCGCGCCCTCGGTGTGGGTCGCCGAGCAGTTGCTCATCGGCTACCTGACGCCCGCGCTGCAGGACCGGGTGCTGCAGGGCGTCACCGCGATGAGCGCCGCCGGCAGCCGGCTCGCCGCCGATCACATGCCCACCTGGACCCCGCTGCTGCTGGAGGCGGAACGGTCCTTCGTCGATGGCTGGCGCCGCCACGGCCTGGACATCGACCTGGCCAGCCTGACGCATCCGGGCCGGTACCACTACGTCCCCGAGTACCTGGGCGGCAACGGCTGGGCGGTGGTGCAGCGCGGGGTCGGCGACCTGCTGGGCGCGATGGGGCTGCCGGCGCCCGCGCGCGGTGGGACGGAGTTCGTCCCGGAATACCTCACCGCCACACGGGTTTAGACGATCATGGCGGGTTCCAACCACCTTCGGTTCGTGTCGGCCACGCACGACGACCCGCTGGCGCAGCCCCTGCTGGCCGAGCTGGCCGACGAATACGCGCAGCGCTACGGCGGCACGCCGAGCACGCACCTGTCCTGGCTGCCGGTGCCGGAGGCGGAGCTGGCGGCGCCGGACGGCGGGCTGCTGATCGGGGTGCTCGACGGCGTGCCCGTCACGGGCGGCGCGTTCCGGCGCTACGACGCCGAGACCGCCGAGCTGAAACGCATCTGGACCGACCGCGCGCACCGGCGCCGCGGTTATGCCCGGATCCTGCTGGCGGCGCTGGAGGCCGAGACCGCCGCGCGCGGGTACCGGCGGCTGTATCTGATCACCGGCAACCGGCAACCCGAGGCCGAGGCGCTGTACGACGCGACCGGGTACACCCGGGTGCCCGCCGACCCGCTGCCGTCCTGGGGCCCGTTCGTTCCGATCGCATTCGAGAAGTGGCTGGTTCCCGACGGACGGTGAATGTTGTTCGGCTGCAATGGATTCCGGGCTTCAGCGTTCGGCCCGCGCCAGGGCCGCGTCGGTCGCCTCCCGGATCGGTCCCCGCCACACGTCGCCGTGGCCCGGCAGCAGCACCTCGGTGTCGAGCAGGGCGAGCGCGGACAGGGTGCGGATGCAGTCCTGTTGGCTGTAGCTGAAGATCGCCGGCAGCAGCTGCGGTCCGCGGTGGCGCAGCAGGGGGTGGCCGGTGATCAGCGCGTCCCCGCTGACCAGCACGCCGTCGATCAGATACGAGCAGTGTCCGTTGGTGTGCCCGGGGCTGAAGACGGGCATCGGCTGGCCCGGCAGGCCGGCGGCCACCTCGGCCGTCAAGGGCTGGGCGGTGGGGATGCCGTCGCGGATCAGGCCGCCGCTGCGGACCACGTGGGCCGTCCACCTGGCCCACCGCGGTCGCCAAATGCGAAGCGCCACATCGACGATCGACACCTGCTCCAGGTACTCGCGTTTCGCGTGGCCCACCTCGTCGGCGTGGCAGTACACGGGGATGCCGTGCTCGCTCGCGAACCAGATAGCGGTGCCCAGGTGGTCGATGTGGGCGTGCGTCAACACGATGGCGCGCACATCGCCCGGGCCGTAACCCAGCTCGGACAGCGAGCCCAGGACGTCGTCGCGGTCCCCGGGATAGCCGGCGTCGACCAACATGACGCCGGTGTCGTCGGTGACCAGCGTCCAGTTGACCGCGTCGCCCTGGGCGAGGTGCACCGTGTCGGTGACCTGAACTAGCTCCGCCATGCCCGCGAGTGTAGGAGGAGCGATCGCAAGCGCGGCGAAGCCGGGCGCGGCGGGTCGCGACCATCGGCGGAGGAGTAGAAATAACCCGTGGCTGAACTGAAACTTGGATACAAGGCATCCGCCGAACAATTCGCACCACGCGAGCTCGTCGAACTCGCCGTCGCCGCCGAAGGTCACGGCATGGACAGCGCAACCGTCAGCGACCACTTCCAGCCCTGGCGGCACAAGGGCGGGCACGCCCCCTTCTCGCTGGCCTGGATGACCGCCGTCGGCGAACGCACCAAGCGGATCGTGCTGGGCACGTCGGTGCTCACGCCGACCTTCCGGTACAACCCCGCCGTCATCGCCCAGGCCTTCGCCACCATGGGCTGCCTGTACCCGAACCGGATCTTCCTCGGGGTGGGCACCGGCGAGGCGCTGAACGAGATCGCCACCGGATACGAAGGCGAGTGGCCCGAGTTCAAGGAACGCTACGCGCGGCTGCGCGAGTCGGTCCGGCTGATGCGCGAATTGTGGCTCGGCGACCGCGTCGACTTCGAGGGCGAGTACTACAAGACCAAGGGCGCCTCGATCTACGACGTGCCCGAGGGCGGCATCCCGATCTACATCGCCGCGGGCGGACCGCAGGTGGCCAAATACGCCGGGCGCGCCGGCGACGGGTTCATCTGCACCTCCGGCAAGGGCGAAGAGCTCTACAAGGACAAGCTGATCCCCGCGATGCGTGAGGGCGCCGAGGCGGCGGGCAAGAACGCCGAAGACATCGACCGGATGATCGAGATCAAGATCTCCTACGACACCGATCCCGAACTGGCGCGGGAGAACACCCGGTTCTGGGCGCCGCTGTCGCTGACCGCCGAGCAGAAGCACAGCATCGACGACCCGATCGAGATGGAGAAGGCCGCCGACGCGCTGCCGATCGAGCAGATCACCAAGCGCTGGATCGTCGCGTCGGACCCCGACGAGGCCGTCGAAAAGGTCGGTCAATACGTCGAGTGGGGCCTCAACCACCTGGTGTTCCACGCACCGGGCCACGACCAGCGCCGCTTCCTCGAGCTCTTCGAGAAGGACCTGGCCCCCAGGCTGCGGCGACTTGCCTGAACCCTCAGCGATATACATCGCCGCTCCGGAACCGGAGACCGGCAAGTCGACGCTCGCGCTGGGGCTGCTGCACCGCCTGACCGCGACCGTCGCGAAGGTCGGTGTGTTCCGGCCGATTACGCGGGTCACCGACGGCAAGGACCGGGACTACATCCTGGACCTGCTGCTGCGGCACACCACCGCGGGCGTGCCCTACGAGCAGTGCGTCGGCGTGACCTACCAGCAGCTGCACGCCGACACCGACGCGGCGATCGCGACCATCGTCGACGCCTATCACGCGATGGCCGACGACTGCGACGCGGTGGTGATCGTGGGCAGCGACTACACCGACGTGGCCCGGCCCGCCGAGCTCTCGGTCAACGCCCGGATCGCCGTCAATCTCGGTGCGCCGGTGGTGCTCACGGTCAGCGGCCGGGGCCGCACGCCGGACCAGGTGGCCGGCGTCGTCGAGGCATGCCTGGCCGAGCTGACCGTCCAGCGGGCCCACACCGTGGCGGTGGTGGCCAACCGCTGCGAACCGGAGCGGCTGGCCGACGTCGCCGAGGCGCTGGAGGCCTTCAGCCAGCGCAGCTACGTGCTGCCCGAAGAGCCACTGCTGTCCGCCCCGACGGTGGCCGAACTCGAAACCGCGGTCAGCGGAACGCCGGTCAGCGGCGAGGCGTCGCTGCGGGAACGCGAGGTCACCGGCGTCTTGGTCGCCGGGATGACGGCCGACCACGTGCTGGAACGGCTGAGCGACGGCATGGCGGTCATCACGCCGGGCGATCGCTCGGACGTGGTGCTCGCGGTGGCCAGCGCCCATGCCGCCGAGGGTTTTCCGTCGCTGTCGTGCATCGTCCTCAACGGCGGCTTTCGGCTGCATCCGTCCATCGCGGCGCTGGTCGCCGGGCTGCGGCTGCGCCTGCCCATCGTCGCCACCACGCTGGGCACCTACGACACCGCCAGCGCGGCCGCCGCCGCCCGCGGCCGGGTCACGGCGAATTCGCAACGCAAGATCGACACCGCGCTGGAGTTGATGGACCGCTACGTCGACGTCCCGGATCTGCTTGAGCGGCTTGCCATCCCGATACCCACCGTGACCACGCCGCAGATGTTCATCCACCGGCTGACGCTGCAGGCGCGGTCGGACCGCAAGCACATCGTCCTGCCCGAGGGCGACGACGACCGCATCCTCAAGTCGGCCGGCCGGGTGCTGCAGCGCCGCGTCGCCGACCTCACCGTGCTGGGCGACGAGGCCAAGATCCGGCAGCGCTCGGGTGAACTCGGGGTGGACCTCGACGGTGCGCAGGTGATCGACCCGCGCACCAGCGACCTACGCCTCCAGTTCGCCGACCAGTACGCGGACCTGCGCAAGGACAAGGGCGTCACCCTTGAGCACGCCCGCGAGATCATGCGCGACGGAACATATTTCGGCACGATGATGGTGCACAACTGCATGGTCGACGGCATGGTGTCCGGCGCCGCCCACACCACGGCGCACACCGTCCGGCCGGCCTTCGAGGTGATCAAGACCGTGCCCGACGTTTCCACCGTGTCGAGCATCTTCCTGATGTGCCTGCCCGATCGGGTGCTGGCGTACGGCGACTGCGCGATCATCCCCAATCCGACACCCGAGCAGCTGGCCGACATCGCGATCTCTTCGGCGCGCACCGCGGCGCAGTTCGGCATCGAACCGCGGGTGGCGTTGCTGTCGTACTCCACCGGTGAATCGGGCAGCGGCGAGGACGTCGAGAAGGTCAGGACCGCAACGGAATTGGTTCGGCGCCGGGCGCCGCAGCTACCGGTCGAGGGCCCCATCCAATACGACGCCGCGATCGAGCCGTCCGTCGCGGCCACCAAGTTGCGGGACTCGCCGGTTGCCGGCCGCGCCACGGTGCTGGTCTTCCCCGACCTGAACACCGGCAACAACACCTACAAGGCGGTGCAGCGCAGCGCCGGGGCGATCGCCATCGGACCGGTGCTGCAGGGCCTGCGCAAGCCGGTGAACGACCTGTCCCGGGGCGCGCTCGTCGAAGACATCGTGAACACAATCGCCATCACGGCTATCCAGGCGCAGGGCATCCGTGGCTAACTCGAATCGGGTTGTGCTGGTGATCAACTCGGGATCTTCCTCGCTGAAATACCAGCTGGTCGATCCCGATTCGGGTGAGGCCCGGGCGACCGGCAACGTGGAACGGATCGGCGAGGAGTCCTCCCCGGTCGCCGACCACGACGCGGCGCTGCGCCAGGCGTTCGACGCGCTGTCGGAGAAGGGGATCGACCTGCGTGCCTGCGGCCTGGTGGCGGTGGGGCATCGAGTCGTGCACGGTGGCAACACGTTCTACAAGCCCACCCCGGTGGATGACGCGGTGATCGACAAGCTCGACGAGCTGTCGGAGCTGGCGCCGTTGCACAACCCGCCGGCGGTGAAGGGCATCGAGGTGGCGCGCAAGCTGCTGCCCGACATTGTCCACATCGCGGTGTTCGACACGGCGTTCTTCCACGACATGCCGCCCGCGGCGGCCACCTATGCGATCGACCGTCGGGTGGCCGAACGCTGGCAGATCCGCCGCTACGGATTCCATGGCACGTCACACCGGTACGTGAGCCAACAGGCCGCCGCGTTCCTGGGACGGCCGCTGGGCGGGCTGAAACAGATTGTGCTGCATTTAGGTAACGGCTGCTCCGCGTCGGCGATCGCCGGTAACCGGCCCCTCGACACGTCGATGGGCCTCACCCCGCTGGAGGGCCTGGTGATGGGCACCCGCAGCGGTGACATCGACCCCAGCATCGTCGCCTACCTGTGCCACACCGCGAAGATGGGCGTCGACGAGGTGGAGTCCATGCTCAACCAGCGGTCGGGGGTGCTGGGCCTGTCCGGCGAGCGGGACTTCCGAAGGTTGCGCGAGATGATCGAATCCGGAGACGGCGCGGCGCAATTGGCCTACAGCGTGTTCACCCATCGGCTGCGTAAATACGTTGGCGCCTACCTGGCGGTGCTGGGGCACACCGATGTCATCACCTTCACCGGCGGCATCGGGGAGAACGACGCGGCCGTGCGCCGCGACGGACTGGCCGGGCTGGAAGAGTTGGGCATCGTGCTCGACCAGCGCCGTAACCTGGGCGGCGGCAAGGGCGCCCGGCAGATCTCGGCCGAGGAATCCCCGGTCGCCGTGCTGGTCATCCCGACCAACGAGGAGCTGGCCATCGCCCGCGACTGTGTGAGCGTGTTAAGCGGTTAGGAAGCCCAGGCTCTTTCGCCCGGCGCCCACCGACGGCGTGGGATCCGCTCCGACGGTCCGCACCAGCAATTCGTGGTACACGTCGCGAAAGTCGGTGGTGTACTTCAGGTCCCCGTTGTCGAGGTCGGTGAGGCTGGGCTCGTCGCCGTAGAAACCGCCCCGAACGGGTGCGCCGGCAACGAAGACGGGCCCGGCCGTGCCGTGATCGGTGCCTTGGGAGGCGTTGGCGCGCACCCTGCGGCCGAACTCCGAATACGCCATCACGACGACGTTGCGGTCGCCCACTTCCCGCAGGAATTTGGTTACCGCGTCGTCGAACGTCCCGAGCAGGCGTTGCTGTGTGTCGCGCTCTGAAGCGTGGGTGTCGAAGCCACCCAGTTGCACCGTGTACACCCGCGTCGGCACGCGAGACTTCACCGCTTCGGCCACCATGCCGAGCTGCGTCGAGAACGAATTACGCTGTTGTCCAGCGACTTTGATCGATTCAAACGCCTTGGCGGTGGTGCGTGCGGCCCGGTAGGCCTTGCACACCGCGGCCATCGCGGGGGTGTCGTCGGGGTGGTCGGTGCCGAGCGCCTCCATCAGCGCGTCTGCGCCCCGCCCCGCCGGCGCCGAAGCGGTGGAAAGCGCCGCGGCGGTGAACTTTTCCCCGACCGCCAGCGGCGGGAGGACGGGACCGATGTTGACCGCGCGCAGCGGGTCGTCGCCGGTTGCATCGAGCCAGCGGCCGATCCAACCGGTCGACACGGGCTCAGCCGGCGACGCGGTTTGCCAGATATCCATCGACCGGAAGTGGCTGTGGTCGGGCCGCGGATAGCCCACGCCGCGCACGATGGCCAGCTGCCGGCCGCCCCACAACTGGGCCAGGCCCTTGAGCGCGGGGTTGAGACCCAGCGTCTCGTCGAGGCGCAGAACCTCGCCGGGGCCGTAGGCGAGCTCGGGCCGGGCATCGTGATAGGCGTTGTCCCCGTAGGGGATCAGGGTGTTGATGCCGTCGTTGCCGCCGTACAGCGTCACGAGCACCAGCACGCCGGCGCCGTCGGACAGCGGCCGGTCCTGGGCCGCGCGCATCAGGTCGGGCCAGCTGACCGCCACGGCCGTCGACAACAGGCCGGCCGCGCCGACGCCCGCGCTGGCGACCAGGAACTTGCGGCGGTTCATCTCGGGCATTTTCGGATCTCGTTAGGACGTCAGGTATTCGGGCGTGTTAACGGCGGCCGCCACCAGCAGCGGCGGGGTGCCGGTCAGCGGTCGCAGCGCGGCGGCGGTCCGGTCTGACCAATCTCCGACGCCGAACAGGTAGCCGACCGCGTCGATGCGGTCACCCCGGGCGGCGCCCTCGATGCCGGAAAGGTCGCCGGCGTGTGCCAGCCGGCCGGCGATCCGCAGCCGCGCCTCGGTGCTGGCGGTGGACAGCCATACTTGGCCCTGCGGCCAGCCGCCCACGCTCGGGGGATAGAAGGGCCGCTGCCCGAGCGCGCGCAGCGCGCCGTCGGCGACCTGCCGCGTGGATGCGTCGACGGGTACCCGCAACGCGCGCATCACACCGACGAGCCATTCGACCGGGGGGTTGACGACAGTGGCACGGCCGCCGGTGAATTCGTCGTCGGTGAGGATGGCCCGCGTGAGCGCGCCCAGGTCGCGGCCCGGCCCGTAGGCGGAGACCAGCCGGTCGAGCGCGTGGCCCGACGGCGGATCGTCGGAGGCCAACTGCCGCCACAACCGTCCGGCCACGTACTCCGCCGACTTGGGCTGCGCCAGCACCGCATCGCAGAATCCCGCGGCGTCGAAATCGCCGGTCTGCCCGAACAGCTTCTTGGCCGAGCCGTCGTGGCGCCGCGGTGCCATCGAGGTGCGGCCGTCCTCTCCGATCACCCACCCCGTCAGCGCGCGGGCGCCGTTGCGTACGTCGTCCTCGGTGTAGCCGTTGCCGTGGCCAAGGGCGAACAGCTCCATGAATTCCCGCGCGAGGTTCTCATTGGGCGCCTTGGCGGTGCTGCGCTGCCCGTCCAGCCAGCGCAGCATCGCCGCGTCGGTCAGCATCGTGTAGGCCAGGGTGCGGAAGTCGCCCAGCGACAGGCTCCGCAGCTTCTGGTTCTGTGCGGCCATGTACGCCGCCACCCGCACCTTTTGCGCCGAGGTGGCGAAGTGGTTGTGCCACAACAGGGTCAACTTCTCCCGCAACGGCTGCCGCACGCTGACCATGCGGCGCAGCCACCAGTCGGCGAGCGCACCCTGTTGTTCGGACAGCTTCCGGTTGTATTGCTTGCGCGCCGCGGGCGCGGCGCCCTTTCCCGGCGGTCGGGGCGGCGGCAGGGTGGGCATCGGGGTGGCGATCGCGCCGGGGTCGGCGTCGGGGTTCGCGGCCAGCATGGCGTCGACGTGACTTGCCCAGTCGTCGCTCAGCGCGGCGTCCACCTCGGGTCCGGTCACCCCGAACCCGGCCCGACGCAGCGCGCGGGCCGTGGTGATCCATGCGGTGGACTGCCCCGGCATGCGTCAACTGTGCGGCATGTACCTATGTTTTCCCTGTGGATGGCCGCGCACCCCGGCCGCCGCCGCGGTGCGAATCTGCCCGGCATGGAAAAACCGTTCATCGGCAGCGAGGCCCTGCGGTCACGCGCGCTGAGCCGCCACGAACTGCGGGCGCGTTATCGCGCCGTCTTCCCGAACGTCTACGTATCGAATGACGCCCGTCTCTCGCTGGAGCAGCGCATTCGGGCGGCCTGGCTATGGTCGGGGCGCCGAGGCACGGTGGTCGGGGCGGCAGCCGCTAGATTGCATGGCGCCGAATGGATTCCCGACGATGTGCCCGTCGAGCTGGCGCACACCAACGGCCGCCCGCCGCCCGGCGTGCTGACGCGGCGCGGCGCCCTGCTGGACGGCGAGACGCAGATGATCGGCGGCTATCCGGTGAGCACGCCCGAGCGCACCGCCTTCGACATCGGCCGGCGCGGCGCGGTGCGCTCGGCCGTGGCGCGGCTGGACGCGCTGGCCCGGGCGACGGGTTTCAAGGTCGACGACGTGGTGCGCGTCGCGCGACGCCATCCCGGCTCACCCGGCCTGCGGCGGCTGGAAGCCGCGCTGGAGTTGGTCGACCCGGGTGCCCAATCGCCCAGGGAGACCTACCTGCGGCTGCTCCTGATCGACGCGGGCCTGCCGCGGCCACAGACCCAGATACCGGTGCTGGGCGACGACGGGATCCCGGTCGCCTTCCTGGATTTGGGCTGGGAGGAGCTGTTGGTCGCCGTCGAGTACGACGGCGACCAACACCGCACCGACCGGCGGCAGTACATCAAAGACATTCGCCGGACCGAAATGCTGGAACGGATGGGGTGGATCGTCGTCCGGGTCGTCGCCGAGGACCGTCCCGCAAGCATCGTCCGCCGGGTGCGGGCGGCTATGACGAAATCGGCAGAGAATCCTCGGCATCGCGCGTGAGCTGGTGGTGGCCTTTGTCGGCGTGTCGCCGCCCTGGACGCACACGCGATCGGGCGAACACGCGAAGAGGGCGGGGCGCAAGCCCTAGAACGTGCTGGTCGGCCGCACCTTGTTGGCCATGTCCACCAACGCGTAGCGATGCCGTTGGGTGGGCGCGACCCGGGCCAGGTTGCGCAGCGCGGCCTCGACGCCAAGCCGCAGCCCGTGCTCGGTGAACGGAAATCCGAGGATGTGGTTGGTGCTGGCCTCGTTGTCCTCCAGCCAGTCCATCGCGCAACCCAGCACCAGCGCGCGGATCTGCAGCACCCGGGGTTCGGTGGGCGGCAGCGCCTCGACCCGCCGGGCGGCGTCGCGGATGTCCTCCTCGCTGATCTCGCTCTTCGACCGGCCGGACAGCAGGGTCACCGCGCTGGTCAGGCGCGCGGTGGTGAAATGCCTTGAGGTGGGCGGTACCTCGTCCAGCGTGCGCACCGCGGCGGCTCGATCGCCCTCCGTGGACAGCCATCGCGCCAGCCCGAAAGCCGCCGAGATCACGCCGTCGTTGGTCTTCCACACCGTCTGGTAATACTTCTGCTCGTCGACGTCCCCGGCCAGCTCGGCCGTGGCGGCCAACGCCAGCTTGGGCGCCAGCTCGCCCGGGAAGGTGTCCAGCACCTCGGTGAAATGCGTTGTGGCGGAGTCGTAGTCGCCGGTGAGCAGCTCGGCGACGGCCCGGTACCAGACCAGTCGCCACTGCCAGCCCACCCGCTCGGCCAGATCGTCCAGCTTCCGGGTGGCCTTGGCCACGTCGCCCAGGTCCAGCAGCGCGCGGACCTCCATCAGCGGCAGTTCGATCGACTCGGACACCTCGACGCCGTCGGCGTCCAGCGTGCCGTGGCGGGCCGCGCGCAACGAGTCCAACGTCTGCACGGGCTGGGACAGCACGGTCGCCTGCAGGACCGGCGCCGCGACGTCGGCCGGATCGACGAGCGGCACCTGCAGCGCGGTCACGATCTCCCGCGCCGTCAGCCGCTCGGAGTGCACCTGGCCGTCCAGGTAGACGTCGGTGTGCGCGACCAGCAGGTCCACCCCGAACGTGGAGCGGCTGGGGCTGAAGATGGTCGACAGCCCGGGCCGCGGCACCCCGGTGTCCTGGGCGACCACCTCCCGCAGGACGCCCATCAGCTGGGCGGAGAGCTCCTCGGTGCTGGCGAACCGGCGCCGCGGGTCCGGGTCGGTGGCGCGGCGCAGCAACCGGCGGTACGAGTCGTATTCCTTGAGCACCGGGTCGTCTTCGGGCAGGCCGTCGACGTAGCGGCCGTTGCGGGTGGACAGGTTCACCGTCAGCGCCGCGAGCGTGCGCCCGACGGTGTAGATGTCGGTGGCGACGGTCGGGCCGGTCCGCACGATCTCCGGCGCCTGGAAGCCGGGCGTGCCGTAGAGGTAGCCGAACGAGTTGACCCGCGACACCGCGCCCAGGTCGATCAGCTTCAGCTGCTCCTCGGTGAGCATGATGTTCTCCGGCTTGAGGTCGTTGTAGACCAGGCCGATGGAGTGCAGGTACGTCAGCGCCGGCAGGATCTCCAGCAGGTAGGCGATGGCCTCGGCGACCGGCAGCTTCTTGTCCTTGCCGTGCTTGAGCGGCTGCCCGCCGATGTACTCCATGACGATGTAGCCGACCGGATTGCCTTGCCGGTCCTTGTGTTCCACGAAGTTGAAGATCTGCACGATCTGCGGGTGCACCACCTCGGCCAGGAACTGCCGTTCGGCCATCGCGATCGCCTGCGCCTCGGCGTCACCGGAGTGGACCAAGCCCTTGAGGACCACCGGGCGGTCATTGACATTGTGGTCGACCGCGAGGTACACCCAGCCCAGGCCGCCGTGGGCGATGCAGCCCTTGACCTCGTACTGGCCCGCGACGATGTCACCCGGATTCAGCTGGGGCAGAAACGAATACGCGCTGCCGCAGGCGGGGCACCAGCCCTCCGACTTGCCCTTGCCCTCCTTGCCGGACCGGCCGACCGGTTTGCCGCAGTTCCAGCAGAACCGCTTGCCCTCCGGCACAACGGGATTGGTCATCAGGGCCTCGACCGGGTCGATGTCCCGCACCCGCGGAATCTCGACCAGGCCGCCGCCGAGGTGCCTGACCGGCGGCAGCACCCGCGTCCCCACCGTCAGCTGCGGATCGCTGTCCATGGTGCCCAGCGAGATGTGCGGGAAGTCGTCGTCGTCATCATCGTCGTCGAAGTCGGGCCGGAACAGCGCCTGGGTGGCCTGGATGCGACCCGTCGTCGGGCCGCCGCCCTGCGTGTCCGGCGGTTGGGTGCCGGGGTTCACGTCTTCGGCGGATTCCGGCTGTTCCGTCTTCTCCGGCTCGGCCATCAGTCCAGATACCTCGGCGTGGGCGGGGCGGGCGCGGGCCCCAGCACCGTCAACCACTTGCGGTACAACGTGTTCCACGTGCCGTCCCGGCGGATCCGCTCCAGGGTGCCGTTGACGAACCGGACCAGCCCGGTGTTGGTGAGGTTGATCCCGATGCCGTAGGGCTGGGTGGCCATGTTGGGCCCGACGATGTGCAGGTAGGGGTCCTCTTCGACCAGCCCGGCGAGGATCGAGTCGTCGGTGCTGACGGCGTCGATCTCGCGCTGCTGCATCGCCACCAGGCAGTCGGCCCAGTTGACCACCGACACGACCACCGGCGGCGGGTCGATCTGGCGGATCCGGTGCAGCGAGGTGGTGCCCTTAGCCACGCACACGCGCTTGCCGGACAGGTCGCCCACCTTCGCGATCGACGAATCCCGCGGCACCAGGATGCGCTGGTTGGCGTCCAGGTAGACGGTCGAGAAGTTGACCTGCTTGCGCCGCTCGCAGGTGATGGTCATGGTCTTCACCACGACGTCGACCTCGGAGCGCTGCAGGGCGGTGACGCGCTCGTCGGACGACAGGATGCGGTACTCGACGTGCGAGGGGGCGCCGAAGATGTCGCGGGCGATCTCGCCGGCGATGTCGACGTCGAAACCGGTGATTTCGCCGGTGATCGGGTCGCGGAAGCTGAACAGGTTGCTGCCGATGTCCAGCCCGACGATCAGCCGGCCGCGGGCGCGGATGTCGGCAACCGCGGCGTCCGCCTCGGCCTTGTTCGGGAAGGGCCGCAGGCTCGCCGTCAGGTCGCAGTTCTGGCTGCCGTCGTCCGCCGGCAGCGGCGGCTCCGGCGGCAGCTGCTGCATCCCGACCGGGGTGGGCGGCGGCAGCGTCGGCACGGTGGCCACCGTCAGCTGTTCGGTGTGCGCGCACCCCGCCAGCACCCCCACGGTTGCCAGCGCGGCGAGCGCGGCGAGCGCGCGCGGCATCATCGATACTCTTTCAGCCGCGGCCACAGGCCCAGCGCCACCGCGATGGCGGCGCCGAGGCTGAGCACCACCCCGCCGACCTGGGCGCCGGACAGCCCGCTCCGCGCGTTGAGGACGTCGTTGCGCAGGTGCGTGCGGCTCTGGTCCATGGCCTTGACCAGCTGGTCCTCGAGCTTGTCGAACGCGGGCGTGGAGTCGTTCTCGCTGCTGCCCAGCGCGACCTGGGTGGCGGCCCGGTAGTTGCCCACCGAGATGTAGGAGTTGATCCGGTCGTTGGCCTGCCGCCAGCGCAGCAGCAGCTGGTCGGCGCCTTCGAGGTCGGGCTTGTCGACGGCGTCGCTGCGGACCATGTACTGGTCGAGCTGGGAGTGCATGGAGTCGATGCGCTGATAGAACGACTGCTTGCGCTTCTCCTCGTCCCCGCGGCGAATCAGCGACAGCGTCTCGTCGGCGCGCGCCTGCTGCGCGGTGATCGCGACGTTGGTCACGATCCGCAGCGAGTCCGCGGCGGTGTTCTTGGCGCTCCGGCTGGCGGCCGTGGAGATGGTCAACGCAGTTCCGACCCATACCACCATGACGAGAATAGCGAGGCCGCCGACGACCAGGCCCGGGTTTATTCGGCGCCGGGTGCGGCGGGCCAGCCACCGATGGGCGAAGGCCCCGAAGACCGCGGTGGCGCTGACCACCAGGATGACCGGCGCCGGGATCTGCGTGGACGCGGTGGTTTCCGCGTCCACCCGCTCCGAGGTGGCCTGATACAGCTGTGCGGCGTCGGGCAGGATCGTCGACTGCATCAGCCCCGAGGCCTCCGACAGGTACGACGACCCGACGGGATTGCCCTCCCGGTTGTTGGTACGCGCGATTTCGATCAGGCCGGTGTAGACGGCGAGTTCGGCGTTGATCCGGCCCAGCAGCTGCACCAGCGGTTCGTCGGTGAGCCCGCTCGACGCCCGGGTCACCGCGACCGACGCGTCGGTGATCGCCTGCTCGTAGCGCTGCCGCACCGGTGGCGGCTCGGCCTCGGCGATGAACGCGGTGGCCGCCGCCGCGTCGGCGACCGACAGCGTGGTGTACAGCCGCCCGGCGGCGAACGACAGCGGCTCGGTGTGGTTGAGCACCGTGGTCAGCACCTGCTGGCGGTGGTTGATGGTCGTCGAGGTGGCGAAGGCGCAGATACCGCCGAGCACGGCCAGCACGATGCCGATGGTCAGGATGCGGCCGGGCGTGGTGGAGATGAACCACCAGCGCGGATGGGCTGGTTCGGCCGGCGACCGCGACCCCTGCGGCTCCGTCGACGGGTGCGCCAGCTCAACCGTCACGTCGAATCAGCCCTCATCTTTCGCGACCACTGGAACGCTTCACGAACTCAATAAGCGAATTCTAAGAGGATGTTGCGGCGGATGGGTGGAGGCAGACCAATTGACCAGCGATCACGTGCCTATCCTGAACTCGTGCAGGGCGACGGTGACGGTTGGGTGGTATCCCGCAGCGGCGCCCACTATTGGGGCCGGTTCGGCGCGGCGGGCCTCCTGCTGCGGGCCCCGCGGCCGGACGGCAGCCCCGCAGTGCTGCTGCAGCACCGCGCGGTGTGGAGCCATCAGGGTGGGACGTGGGGCCTGCCCGGCGGCGCACGCGACAGCCACGAGTCGCCCGAGGAGACCGCCGTTCGCGAGGCGCACGAGGAGGCCGGCCTGCCCGGCGAGCTGCTGACCGTGCGGTCGACGGTCGTCACCGCCGAGGTCACCGGGCTCGGCGGCGCGCGCTGGACCTACACCACGGTGGTCGCCGACGCGGCCGAGTTGCTGCCCACGGTGCCCAACGGGGAGAGCGCCGAGATGCGCTGGGTCGCCGAGGACGAGGTGGCCGAGCTGCCACTGCATCCGGGTTTCGCGGCGAGCTGGCAACGGCTGCGCAGCGCCACGGCGCTGCTGCCGCTGGGCGACGCCGACGAGCGACGCCGGCACCTGCCGCGCACGATCGAGATCGAGGACGGCGTCTTCGTCTGGTGCATGCCGGGCCCCCCGCTCGAGGCCGACGAGACGCCGGCGCATCCCCGGATCAATTCGCTGCTGCAAGCGCTGAGCTGAGCCGTTGCGCCGCGTCCCGCGGGTCTTCGGCCGCGGTGATCGCGCGCACCACCACGACGCGTCGGGCGCCCGCGGCGAGCACCTCGGGCAACCGCTGGGCGTCGATGCCCCCGATCGCGAACCACGGCTTGTGTCCGCCGATCGCGGCGGCCGCCCGCACCAGCTCCAGTCCCGGCGCCGCGCGGCCCGGTTTGGTGGGGGTTGGCCAGCACGGGCCGACGCAGAAGTAATCGGGCCCGGCGGGCCCAGAAGAACGAGCCGCCGCGGCCGCCTGGTCGCGGTCGTGACTGGACAGGCCCAGCAGCGCGTCCGGCCCGACGAAATCGCGCGCGACGTCCAGCGGCAGGTCGCCCTGCCCCAGATGCAGCACGTCGGCGCCGGCCGCGCGGGCGATGTCCGCCCGGTCGTTGACCGCGAACAGCGCGCCGTGCCGGCGGGCCGCGTCGGCCAGGATCTCGCAGGCCGCCAGCTCGTCGCGCGCCTCGAGGGGCCCGAACCGCTGCTCCCCGGGCGACCCCTTGTCGCGCAGCTGGATGATGTCGACCCCGCCGGCCAGCGCGGCGTCGGCGAACTCGGCCAGATCGCCCCGTTCCCGGCGCGCGTCGGTGCACAGATACAGCCGGGCGGCCGCCAGCCGATCAACTCGTTGATGCACACCGCGACGCTAGCGCGCTAGCGTGGAGGCCGAAGAACCATACAGACACGGGAGTCCCGGGAACGGGGTCTGAGAGTGGGCGCGCCTGCCCTTACCGTCACACCTGATCCGGGTCATGCCGGCGAAGGGAGGCCAACATGCCAGCAGACCGCGGGTCGTTGGCGGTCATCGGCGGCGGCGTGATCGGGCTGTCGGTGGCGCGCCGCGCGGCGCAGGCCGGCTGGTCGGTGCGGGTGCACCGCACCGCCGACAAGGGCGCGTCCTGGGTCGCCGGCGGCATGCTGGCCCCGCACAGCGAAGGCTGGCCCGGCGAGGAACGGTTGTTGCGGCTGGGCCTGGAGTCGTTGCGGCTCTGGCGCGAGGGCGGCTTCACCGACGGGCTGCCGCCGCACGTGGTGACCGCCCGGGAGTCGTTGGTGGTGGCCGTCGACCGGGCCGACGTCGCGGACCTGCGCACCGTCGCCGACTGGTTGTCCGCGCAGGGGCACCCGGTGGTCTGGGAGTCCGCGGCGCGGGATTTGGAACCGCTGCTGGCGCAAGGCATCCGGCACGGCTTTCGTGCGCCGACCGAGCTTGCGGTGGACAACCGCGCGGTGCTCGACGCGCTGTCGACGGAATGCGAACGCCTCGGGGTGCGCTGGGCGCCGCCGGCGCGCGACCTGTCGGCGGTCGACGGCGATGCGGTCGTGATCGCCAACGGCATCGACGCTCCCGCGCTGTGGCCCGGGCTGCCGGTGCGCCCGGTCAAGGGCGAGGTACTGCGGCTGCGCTGGCGGCGCGGCTGTATGCCGGTGCCGCAGCGCGTCATTCGCGCCCGCGTGCACGGGCGGCAGGTGTACCTGGTGCCCCGCGCGGACGGCGTGGTCGTCGGCGCCACCCAGTACGAGCACGGGCGCGACACCGCCCCGGTGGTCTCGGGGGTGCGCGACCTGCTCGACGACGCCTGCGCGGTGTTGCCGGCGCTCGGCGAATACGAGCTGGCCGAGTGCGCCGCCGGGCTGCGCCCGATGACACCCGACAACCTGCCCCTGGTGCAACGCCTGGACGAGCGAACCCTGGTGGCCGGCGGCCACGGCCGATCCGGGTTCCTGCTCGCGCCGTGGACCGCCGAACAGATCGTGTCCGAACTGGCCCCGGTGGGAGCCCGGTCATGATCGTCGTGGTCAACGAACGCAAGCTCGACGTCGACGAGCGCACCACGGTGGCCGCGCTGCTGGAGTCGCTGGGCTACCCGGACCGCGGCGTCGCGGTGGCCATGGACGACGCGCTGCTGCCCCGCTCCAGTTGGACGACAACGCTTTTCGATGGTGCTCGGCTAGAGGTGGTGACGGCGGTGCAGGGTGGCTGACTCCTCGAAACTCACCATCGGTGACCGCAGCTTCGCCTCGCGCCTGATCATGGGCACCGGGGGAGCGACCAGCCTGGCCGCGCTGGAGGAGGCGCTGGTCGCGTCGGGCACCGAACTGACCACGGTCGCGATGCGGCGGGTCGACGCCGAGGGCGGGACCGGGCTCCTGGACCTGCTCAACCGGCTCGGCATCACGCCGCTGCCCAACACCGCGGGGTGCCGCAGCGCGGCCGAGGCGGTGCTCACCGCGCAGCTGGCCCGCGAGGCGCTGAACACCAACTGGGTCAAGCTGGAGGTGATCGCCGACGAACGCACGCTGTTGCCCGACGCGGTCGAATTGGTCAGGGCGGCGGAACAATTGGTCGACGACGGCTTCGTCGTGCTGCCCTATACCAACGACGACCCGGTGTTGGCGCGGCGGCTCGAAGACGCCGGATGTGCGGCCGTCATGCCGCTCGGTTCGCCGATCGGCACGGGCCTGGGCATCACCAACCCGCACAACATCGAGATGATCGTCGCCCGCGCGGGCGTCCCGGTGGTGCTCGACGCCGGCATCGGCACCGCCAGCGACGCCGCGCTTGCGATGGAATTGGGTTGCGACGCGGTGCTTTTGGCCACCGCGGTGACCCGGGCCGCCGATCCCGCGACGATGGCGGCCGCGATGGCCGCCGCCGTCACCGCCGGCTATCTGGCCCGCCGGGCCGGGCGGATTCCCAAGCGCTTCTGGGCGCAGGCGTCCAGCCCGCAGCGATGAAACGGTATGTGGCGCTAGGCAGTTCGATGGCCGCCGGTCCCGGCATCCGGCCGCGTGCCGCGGGCGCGCCGTTCGGCTCGGGCCGGTCGGCGCGCAACTATCCGCACCTGGTCGCGCGGCGCTGCGGCCTCGAACTGGTGGACGTCACCTTCTCCGGCGCCACCACCGCACACGTCCTCGCCGAGCGGCAGCGCGGCGCACCGCCCCAGATCACCGCCCTGGACGGCTCGGAAGGCTTGGTGACCATCACGATCGGGGGCAACGACGTCGGCTACATCCCGTTGCTGGTGGCCGCCTCGTTGCCGCGCCCGGTCAAA
Source organism: Mycobacterium sp. UM_11 (assembly GCF_001414075.1). Taxonomy (NCBI): domain Bacteria; kingdom Bacillati; phylum Actinomycetota; class Actinomycetes; order Mycobacteriales; family Mycobacteriaceae; genus Mycobacterium; species Mycobacterium sp. UM_11. The sequence continues at coordinate 22,787 of NZ_LATC01000064.1, forward strand.
TGGCTGCCGCTGCTCGGTGCGCGCATCACCGAACTGCTGGACTCCGACGCGCGGAACCGGGCCCTCGACGCCGTGTTCGAATCACTCTGCGCGGTCGGTCATGCGGTGCGCGAGCGCGCCCCGCGGGCCCGCGTCATCTTCGTCGACTACCTGACCGTCCTGCCGCCCGCGGGCGCGCCGGCCGCCCCGCTCTCGCCGGAGGACGCCGACCTCGGTCGCCACGTGGCCGCGACACTGGAACGGCTCACGGCCGACGCGGCGACGGAAACCGGCTGCGAAGTGGTCCGGGCCGGCGCGGCCAGCCGGGACCACCACGCGTGGTCGGCTGACCCCTGGACCACCAGACCCGGTGTGCCGCTACCGGGCCGGGCGGCGCCGCTGCACCCGAACGCCGCCGGGATGCGCGCCGCCGCCGACCTGGTGGCCGCGCTGTGCTGACGGGTCAGCCGTTGGTGCGCCACCACTGGTAGAGGGCGTTGACGTCGGAGTTGGCCGCCGTCAGATGGCCCAACACATTCTTTGCGTCGGTGGTCCAGGTCAGCGTCGCGTAGTTCTTGTAGGTGCCGCACGCGATCTGGCCGCCCGTCTGGCCGTTCTGCTTCCAGGTGCCCGGTGACTGCCCGGCGTCCCCGCAGGCGGCCAGCGAGACGTCCTTGATGGTGGAACTGAACGCCGCGCCCAGGTTCGTGCCGTTGGAGAAGAGGGCGTAAACGCCGGAGCCGGGTCCGCTGGGGTCGGGGCTTTGCCCGCACAGCAGCTCGGCCAGTTCGCCGGATTCGGTCAACTCCTGCGGCTTGCAGTTGTTGAGGCCGTAGCCCTTCGACAGGTTGGCGGCCAGCGTGTTCATGTCGGCGGCGCTGCCGGTGTTGGGTTCCGCCAGCGCTGTGCCGCTACCCGCCAAAGCCAGACTGCCGGTGAGAGCCGCGGTCGACACGACTCGCAGCGTGGTGATGAGATGTGACATTTTCGTTGACTCCCTGCGGTTGTTGGTTGGATGGTGCGAAATCCCTTACCCCCCAAGGTGACCCTCAGCCGTTGGCTCGCCACCACTGATATAGCGCCGCGGCGTCGGTGTTGGGCCCGCGGATGTAGCTCAAGATGTTCTTGGAGTCCGTGGTCCAGATGATCTCGGCGGCGTTCTGATACGTCCCGCACGCCACCTGGCCGGCATTGCCGCTGTTGCTGCCCTGGTGCCAGCTGGTGGGTGACTGGCCGCTGTCCCCGCAGGTGCCCAGCACGTCGTCCTTGATGCTTGCCTTGAACGAGCCGACCAGATTCTCACCGTTGTTGAACAGGATGTACTTGGCCTGGACCGGTCCGCTCGGGTCGGGGCTCTGTCCGCAAGTCAGCGACGCCAGTTCGCCGGTGGTGATGCTCTGGGCGGTGCAGTTGTTCAGCCCGTAGCCCTTTGACAGCGACGCCGCGAGTGTGTTGATGTCCGACGAGCTACCGGTATTCGCGGGATCCGCGGTCGCGGTGGCGCTTCCCGCTAAGCCGGAAACGCCCACGAGCGCGGCGGCTGTGGCGGACCGCAGCGCGTTGCTGAGATGGGACATCCTCCGACTCCTTAGCGATTGTCACTAACTAGGGATCGTAGGGCTATGTCCTGACAAAGCAACACATTCCGCTGGCAATTGTCTGTCTGGGCATCGTTCCCGACGCCGCGGTGCAACGGGCCGTTAGCCAGCTGTTTTGAAAGGTGCTGGCAGTCAGTTCTTTTCGCTTTTCTGATCGCTTTCCGCAGGCTAGCCGCCGGCGAGGCCCTCGCGCCGCACCCCGGCCGGGGCGGAAGGGATTTTCAAATTGCTAGTGCCGCCGCGACTGTGCTCGGGTATGGTTAGCACCGCTTTACGCCAGCTAACATCTCGGGACTGGAGAATCCATGACACAGCCGCCGGCACCGCCCCCTCCGCCGCCTGGTTACCCGCCGCAGCAGCCCGCCGGGCAAGCGCCGAATAACTATTTGGTGTGGTCCATCCTGGTGACCCTGTTCTGCTGCCTCCCGTTCGGGATCGTGGCAATTGTCAAGTCCAGCCAGGTCAACGGGCTCTGGGCGCAGGGCCGCTACGCCGAGGCGCAGGCGTCTGCCGACAGCGCCAAGAAATGGGTGATCTGGTCGGCGGTCGTCGGTGTCGTCGTCGGCATCATCTACGGCATCTTGATGGCGGTCGGCGCGCTGAACACGAACACCAACGCGGCGCTCGCCGCGATGTTCTAAGGCAGCGACCATGGTGACCCGCCAAGGGTCGGTGCCATCGGGTTTGGGTGCGCCGCTGGTGGTGGCCGCATCCGCGACCCTGATGTGCGCCGCCATCTGGGCGGGTGACCCGACAACCCCCCACGGTCCGCTGCCGGTGTGTCCCACCAAGGCGCTGTTGGGGATCGACTGTCCGGGGTGCGGCAGCCTGCGCATGCTGTATTCCCTGATGCACGGCAACGTAATGGCGGCCGCCAGGTTCAACGCGTTGGGCCTGGCGGCTGTCGTACTCCTGGTGTGGGCATACCTCGCCTGGACCTATGGACGGCTGGCGGGCAGAAGGGTGCGGAGCTGGCAGCACGGCCGCTGGGCCGCGGCGGTGACCATGACGTTGGTCGTGGCGTGGTTTGTGGTGCGCAACATCCCCTTTGCCCCATTCAACGCGCTCTACGTCTGATACCGCCGTGTCCTGATCCCGGCCGCTCGGGCCGCGGATTAACCTGGGGCGCGATGAAGAAATTCTCGGTGATGCCGGCGGCGCTCCTCGTGGTAGCGCTGGCCGCGTTCTCGGCCGGCTGCTTCCATCGGTCCGCGTCGCCGCCGGGCGGCAACCCCGCCGCGGCGGAGTTCGCCGGCGCGTTGCACGACAAAGTCACGACCGACGCGATGATGGGGCACCTGACGAAGCTCCAGGACATCGCCAACGCCAACAACGGCACCCGGGCCGTGGGCACCCCCGGTTACGAGGCCAGCGTCGATTACGTCGTAAACGCGTTGCGAGGCAGCGGTTTCGACGTGCGAACGCCGGAATTCTCGGCGCGGGTGTTTCACGGGGACAAGCCCGAGGTGACCGTCGGCAACAAGCCGGTGGAGGCCCACGCGCTCGACTTCAGTCTTGGCACCCCGCCGGAAGGGGTGAGCGGACCGCTGCTACCCGTCGGCACCGGCCCCGCCTGTGCGGCCTCCGATTACGGCAACCTCCCGGTGCGGGGGGCCGTGGTGTTGGTGGACCGCGGCAACTGCCCCTTCGCGCAGAAGGAGGAGGCCGCGGCCCAGCGCGGGGCGGTCGCGATGATCGTCGCCGACAACGTCGACGAGCAGCAGATGGGCGGCACCCTGGGGCCGGACACAGAAGTCAAGATCCCGGTGGTGAGCGTGACCAAGTCCGTCGGCGTGCAACTGCGCGCGCAGCCGGGCCCGGCCACCATCAAGCTGAACGCCAGCGTCCAAAGCTTCAAGGCCCGCAACGTGATCGCCCAGACGAAGACGGGTTCGACGAGCAACGTCGTGATGGCGGGCGCGCATTTGGACAGCGTGCCGGACGGCCCTGGCATCAACGACAACGGCTCGGGCGTGGCCGCGGTGTTGGAAACCGCGCTGCGGCTGGGAAGTTCGCCACCGGTGCGCAACGCGGTGCGGTTCGGCTTCTGGGGTGCCGAGGAGCTCGGCCTGATCGGATCGCGCAACTACGTCGAGTCGCTGGACTTGGCCGCGCTCAAAAACATTGCCCTGTATCTGAACTTCGACATGCTCGCGTCGCCGAACCCGGGCTACTTCACCTACGACGGTGACCAGTCGCTGCCGGCGGATGTTCGCGGCCAGCCGGTGGTGCCGGAGGGTTCGGCCGGCATCGAACGCACCCTGGTCGCCTACCTGAAATCCGCCGGGAAGACCGCGCAGGACACCTCGTTCGACGGCCGCTCCGACTACGACGGGTTCACCCTCGCGGGCATCCCCGCCGGCGGCCTGTTCTCCGGCGCCGAGGTGAAAATGTCTGCGGAGCAAGCCAAGTTGTGGGGTGGGACGGCCGATCAGCCATTCGACCCCAACTATCACCAGAGGACCGACACCCTCGATCACATCGACCGGACCGCGCTGGGCATCAACGGCGGCGGCGTCGCGTATGCGGTGGGCCTGTACGCCCAGGATCTCGGCGGCCACAACGGAGTGCCGACGGTCGAGGACCGCACGCGTCACGTGCTAACCAAATCATGATCGGCCGGCTGGGCGCGACGCTGCTGCTGGCCGCCGGGCTGCTGGCGGGCTGCTCGTCGACACGGCCCGGATCTCCCGGTGCCGCACCGGATCTGGGTCGAGGCCTGGCCGCAAAGGTGACCTCCGACGCGATGTTCACCCACCTGCGCGCGCTGCAGAACATCGCCAACGCCAACAAGGGGAATCGGGCGGACGGCACGCCGGGTTACGACGCCAGCGTCGACTACGTGGTTAAGGCCTTGCGGGACAGGGGTTTCGAGGTTTTGACGCCACAGTTCGACCGGCTGTACAACGTGTCCCCGGGCCGGCCGGCGATGACGGTCGCCGGCCGCAGCTACGCCGTCGACCAGGCCTCGCTGTTGGTCCAGACACCGCCCGGCGGCCTGACCGGTCCCGTGGTGCGGCCCAGCCAACCGTCGGGCTGCGCGGCCGCGGATTACCCCACCGCGCTGCCCAAGGGTTCGATCGCCGTCGTCGACGACGCGCGTTGTTCGGTGGTGGACAAGCAGAACAGCGCGGTGGCCAAGGGCGCGGCCGCGCTGATCGTGCTCAGCGCGCCCGCCGGCCAGGGCGCCCCGGCCACGTTGTTCAACCCCGGCTACTTCAAGCAACTGACCGTGCCCGTCGCGGTGGCCAATCCCGCGGCCGCGGCCGCACTGGGCGGCGCAGGCGCGCCCATCCGCCTGGTGCTGGACGCCCAGAACATCAAGATCACCTCGCGAAACGTGTTGGCGCAGACCAAGACCGGTTCACCGCACGAAGTGATCGTGGTCGGCGCACATCTCGACAGCCCGCGCGGCGGCCCGGGCATCAACGACGACGGCACCGGGGTGGCCGCGGTGCTGGAGACGGCGCTGCAACTCGGCCCACTGGCGCCGGTGAACAACGCGGTGCGCTTCGCGTTCTGGGGCGCCGACGAGGACGGGCTGAACGGCGTCATGGACTACGTGTTCGGCATGGACAGCGATCAGCTCAACGACATCGCGATGTACCTGAACTTCACCACGCTGGGTTCGCCCAACGCCGGCTTCTTCACCGATGACGGCGACCAGTCCGGTCCGCCCGCCCCCGGGGTGACCTACGCGGACGTCCCCGACGGGTCGGCCGGCATCGAGCGCACCCTGGGCGGCTATCTCAATCTGGCGGGGAAGCGGCCCGCGGACATGCCGCTGAGCACCCTCGCCGACTACCACCCCTTCATGGTCGCGGGCGTGCCGATCGGGGGCCTGACGGGCGGGGCGTCACAGCAGAAGACGACCGTTCAGGCCCGCCTGTGGGGCGGCCAGGCCGGCGCCCCCTTCGACCCGAACTATCAGGGCCCGCGCGAAACCGTCGACAACATCAACCGGGACGCGTTGGCCATCATGGGTTCCGGCGCCGCCTACGCCGTGGGCAGTTACGCGGAATCCATCGGCGGCGTCAACGGCGTGCCGCCGCACGACAAACGGCATCGGACCCGGATGCCGTAACTTGTCGGCGGGGCGCGCTATACTCGAACACATGTTCGATGGCCGGCTACACGACTATTGGGAGCCCCCGCGGTGCGAGCGGTCCCGCGCGCTGGTGGACCAGATGTCGGCGTCCTGGCGGCTGGAGGCGCAAGCGGTCGCCGGCCGGTTGGATGCGGTCGGGGAGTTGTTCGAACTGCGCCGCGCCCAGCGCGGCGAGGAGTCGGATTGGGCGGTGGACACCTGGGCGGCGGTGGGGGCCGAAGTGGCCGCGGCCCTACGGATCAGCCTGGCGATGGCGGGCAGTTTCATGCGGTACGCGTTGGCCATGCGTGAGCGGGTGCCGCACGTGGCGGCGGTGTTTCGCACCGGCGACATCAGCTACGGGCTGTTTCAGACGATCGTGTACCGCACCGATCTGATCACCGACCCGGCGGTGTTGGCCGCCGTGGACGCCGAGCTCGCCGTGCGCGCGGCGCGGTGGCCGTCGATGACCAGGGGCCGGCTGGCCGGCGAGGTCGACAAGATCGTGGCCAGGGTCGATGCGGATGCGGTGCGCCGCCGGCGCCAGTGTCAGGACGAGCGCGAAGTCCGGATCGAGGATCTCGAGGGCGGGATGTCCGAATTCCGGGGCAGCCTGTTCAGCCCGGATGCCCACGCCCTGGACAGGCGGTTGGATGCCCTGGCGGCCACGGTGTGTGAACACGACCCGCGCACTCGCGACCAGCGGCGCGCCGACGCGCTCGGGGCGTTGGCGGCCTCGGCGGACCGGCTGGGCTGCCGTTGCGGGCGGCCCGATTGCGCGGCCGGAAAGCGCCCTGCCGCAACGCCTGTCGTCATTCACGTGATCGCCGAGGAGGCCGGCATCCGGGGCCGCGGCTCGGCTCCGGCTTCGGAGGTGTCCGCGGACGGGCTGATAACCGCCGAGCTGGTGGCCGAACTGGCCGGCACGGCCAAGCTGGTGCCGCTGGGCGCCCCCCTCGAGGCCGAGCCGCGCTACATCCCCTCGGCCAAGCTGGCCGACTTCGTGCGGTGCCGGGACCTGACCTGCCGGGCGCCGGGGTGTGAGCGCCCGGCAGTCGACTGCGACATCGACCATACGATCCCGTACGCCGAGGGTGGGGCGACGCATCCGTCGAACCTGAAATGTCTTTGCCGCCAACATCATTTGCTGAAAACGTTCTGGGGCTGGCGCGACCAAC
>NZ_LATC01000065.1:0-29415 GCF_001414075.1 Mycobacterium sp. UM_11
ATGTGTATAAGAGACAGGTGCTGCGGCGAGCGGCCGACCTGCTGGCGTTGGGCGCGGATCCCGTTGTCGCATGGGCGGTTTCGCCGGAGGTAGGTGCCGACGCCCAGGTCGAGGCGTTGCTGCGGTTGGCTCGGCGTTCGGCGGCCTCGGGCGCGGCGCTGGCCGAGGGCGTCGCCGAACTGGCCGACCAATCCCGTCACGACGCCGCGCACGCGGCTACCGCCGCCGCCGAGCGCGCCGGGGTGCTGATCGCCGGCCCACTCGGGGTGTGCTTCTTGCCGGCGTTCGTGTGCCTGGGGATCGTCCCGGTGGTGGCCGGGCTCGCCGGCGATGTCTTCCAGTCTGGATTATGGTGAGAGGAAAGGAAACCATTGCTGTACAACATGATTCGGGTCATCGTCGCCCGGGTGACGGTGTTGGCGTCCGACGAGTCGGGCATGTCCACGGTCGAGTACGCCATCGGCACCGTGGCGGCGGCCGCCTTCGGGGCGATCCTGTACACCGTCGTGACCGGCGACTCCATCGTGTCGGCGCTGACCAACATCATCGGCCGCGCGCTCAACACCAAGGCCTAGCCGGTAGTGCCGGTGCCGCCACCGTCGAGGCCGCGCTGGGCATCGCCACGCTCGTCGTCGTGCTGGTGCTATGTCTGGCCGGCATCACGGCGGTGTCGATGCAGGTGCGCTGCGTGGACGCCGCCCGGGAGGCCGCCCGCCTGGCCGCCCGCGGGGACGAGGGCTCGGCGGTGGGCGTCGCCCGCCGCGTCGCCCCCGGCGGGGCGCGCGTCGAGGTGCACCGCGACGGTGAGTTCGTGGTGGCCACCGTGGTCGCGCACTCGAAGTTGTTGCCGGCGATCGAGATTGCGGCCAAGGCTGTTTCGGTGGCCGAGCCCTCGGGATGATCGGGGCGCGGCCACCCTGGTCGCGGCCTGGATGGTGGCGGTGCTGCTGTCCGTTACGGGGGCCGGGGCGTACCTCGGTGCGGTGGTGGTGGCGCGGCATCGCGCGCAGGCGGCCGCCGATCTGGCCGCGCTGGCCGCGGCCGCCCGGCTGCCGGCCGGGCCCGAAGCGGCCTGCGCCCGCGCGACCGCGGTCGCACACCGGATGCGGGCCGGCGACGCCGGTTGCGTGGTGGAGGGCCTCGACGTCGTCGTCACCGTCCGGGTGCCGGTCTTCGGTGGTGCGGCCGGTGCCGCCGCGCGGGCGGGGCCGGTTCGTGGCTAGGCCGCCGGGTCGCCGTCCGGCCGCCCGGCGGCGGCGAGCTCCTGATCGGACGGCAACCGCAGCGAGACCAGCCCGGCGTAGGTGTCCGGTTCGAGCTCCACCCGGTTGACGGTGACGTGCACCGGCACCCATCCATCGTCGACGGCGGGCATTCGCAACACCCGGCTGGTGGCGCCCCGGGCGAATTCCTCGGTCATCGACGCCACCAGGTGCTGGTCGTCGGGGTGGACCTTCGGCTTGCCGGTCTCGCTGCCCCGCCAGTCGTAGAAGGTGCAGGGTTCGTCCAGCCATTTCAGCAGCGCCCAGTTCTTCAGGTCGATCAGCGCCCGGTGGACGCCGGCCTGGGCCAGTCCGCTCAGGATCCGTTGCGCCAGATCATCGGTCGACACCGGGGGGCCCTTGAGCTCGGCGCGCCAGTTGATCGCCCGCGCGATCAGGTGGTCGCGGCCGTCGGGCCCCTCCTCCAGGCCGGTGCGCGCCACGAAACCGATCCGCATGGGAGTGCCCTGCCAGTCGGTGAGATCCCAAGTGCTGCAAATGGTTTGGTCGGGCTTGGCCTTGACGGCCATGGCAAGAACCTTGGTTTCGTTGGGGTTGAGCTCGCGCGACGGCAGGTCTTCGGCGAAGGCCCTGCCGAAAGTGACCTCCACCTCGGGATTCTTTCCGCTGTTGGTCAACGACTCCCGGGTGTCGGTGGCGACGCCCTGGGTCAGATCCCACTTCAGGGGTCCCGGGGTCGGCCGCTCGGGCGGTTCGACGTCGGCGGGTCCGGTCCACACGTGCACGCCGTGGATGAAGCCGTCCGACATCACCACCGGTTCGGTGCGAATCACGCGGTCGCGCTTGGGCGTGATGCTCGTCAGGCTCTGCCCGGTCTGTACGGTTTCGGCGATCGCCGTCCGCACCGCGGCCAGATAGGGGCTACGGCGCATGAACGTGGTGATGGGGACGAGGTTCTTCAGTTGACGTCCCTGCGCCACCACGGTGGGCTCGCCCCCCAGCGTCTCCACGAGCAACCAGTCGTGGGCCATGCGCCCGATTTTACGGCGGGGCGGCGGGTTCTCGGGACCTCGGGTCCGCCGGCCGTCTCGGTCCGGCTCTGGAAATGCGCTATCGCGCTCTGCGGCAAAGCCTTCGGGCTCATCGGCGCGCGGGCATGGTTGCCATGCCGCCGCGGCCCTGGTAGTTTGCTGCTGCGCCCGCGCGGCGGGGCCGACGACCGCTCACCGATGAGTTGGTTGGCCCGCGCCACAGCCCGCCATCGTTTCTTGAGCAGCAGCTAATGCGATCGGCACGTACGGCACCGGGCGTATTCGTGGGGTCGGCCGTCGAGGGGTCGGTCGTCATCCGCGTGGTTGCTCACGCGCGGGCCAGCTCCGCGAGGACCAACCGCAGCACGCGCACCGCGCCCGCCTTGTCGAGTGGGTCGTTGCCGTTGCCGCACTTGGGTGATTGCACGCACGACGGACACCCGCGTGGGCATTCGCATGACTCGATGGCGGCGGCGGTCGCGCCCAACCAGGTACTCACCTGGCGATAGCCGCGTTCGGCGAAACCGGCGCCGCCCGGATAGCCGTCGTACACGAAGACGCTGGGCAGCCCGGCCGGGTCCGGTCCCACGGCGGTGGACAAGCCGCCGATGTCGCCACGATCGCAGCTGGCCACCAGCGGCAGCAGGCCGATCGCGGCGTGCTCGGCGGCGTGCAGCGAACCCGGGATCCGCGGTGCGTCAATCCCCTTGCGCGCCAACGCATCCTCGGTGATGGTGTACATCACCGCGGTGGTCGCCAGCGTGTGTTCGGGCATGTCCAACTCGATGAAGTCGATCACCTCCCCGGACAGCCGGCGGCGCAGATAGCCCACCACCTGGTGGGTGACGGTCACCGGCACCAGGCCCAGGGTGACCGGTCCGAACTGCTTGCGCTCCCCGGTGCCGGTGACGGCGATGTCGGTGATCTCCCGCGCAAACGTCGCGTAACCGGGGTCCTCGGCGTGCACGAACGCGATCGCGTCCTCGAGGTCCAGCGAGTCGACGACGTAGCTTTCGCCCTGATGCAGGTAGACGGCGCCCGGGTGCACCGACGCCGGGGCCTGACCGACACCGGTGCTGCCCAACAACCGCCCGGTGTCGGCCTCGACGATGACGATCTGGCCGCCCGCCGAGCCCCGGATGTCCACCGCCCCATGCGGTTCGAGGCCGGCCGCGGGAAAGTACTTGCCGTTGCGGCGCCGCAGCAGCCCGTCGTCGACCAGGCCCTCGGCCACCTCGATGGCGCCGAAGTCACGCACCTCGGCGTCGTCGAGCGGCATTTCGGTTGCGGCGCATAGTAATTGGGGCGCCACGATGTAAGGGTTGGCCGGGTCGATCACCACCCGCTCCACGGGCTTGCCCAGCAGCGCGGCCGGGTTGTGCACCAGAAACGTGTCCAGCGGGTCGTCGCGGGCGATCAGCACCACCAACGCCCCCTGCCCGCGGCGGCCCGAGCGGCCGGCCTGCTGCCAGAACGAGGCGACCGTCCCGGGGAACCCGGCGAGCACCACGGCGTCCAGCCCCGCGATGTCGACGCCCAGCTCCAGGGCATTCGTGGTGGCCAGGCCGCGCAGCCGTCCCTCGGCGAGGGCGCGCTCGAGCGCCGTCCGGTCCTCGGCGAGATAGCCGGCCCGGTACGAAGCCACCTTGCCGGAAAGATCCGGGGCGATCTCGTCCAGCCGGGCCTGGGTGCCCAGCGCGGTCAACTCCGCGGCGCGGCGCGACCGGACGAACGTCAGCGTTTGCGCTCCCTCGGCGACCAGGTCCGCCATCACCCGCGCCGCCTCCGCGCCGGCGGAGCGGCGCACCGGCGCGCCGTTCTCGCCGAGCAGATCCGCCCGCAGCGCCGGCTCCCACAGCGCCACCGTCCGGGCGCCCTGTGGCGATCCGTCCTCGGTGACCTCCTCGACCGGAAGCCCGATCAGCTCGGCGGCCGTCGCGCCCGGTGCATCGGTCGTCGCGCTGGCGAAGATCACCGTGGGCGCCGAAGAGTAGCGCGCGCACAGCCGCAGCAACCGGCGCAGCACCATCGCCACGTTGGATCCGAAAACCCCGCGGTAGTAATGGCATTCGTCGACGATCACGAACCGAAGGCCCCGCAGCAGCACGGCCCAGCGGGCATGGTTGCGCAAGATCGACAGGTGGATCATGTCGGGATTGGAAAACAACCAGCGGGACCGCTCTCGCGCGAAACGGCGGACTTCCGGGGGGCTGTCGCCGTCATAGGCGGTGGGAGCCACGTCCTGGCACCGCGGGATGGCGGCCGTCAACGCGTGCGCGGCGCGCAATTGGTCGTGGCCCAGCGCCTTCGTCGGGGACAGGTAGAGCACGCGGGCGCGCGGGTCGGTGGCCAGCGCGTTGAGGACGGGCAGCTGATAGGCCAACGACTTGCCCGACGCGGTCCCGGTGCTCACCACCACGTGCCGGCCGGCGTGTGCCAGTTCCGCGGCCGCCGACTGGTGTGACCAGGGGGAACCGACGCCGCGGTCGGTGAAGGCGCGCACCACGTCGGGCTCGGCCCACGCCGGCCAATTGTGCGGCCGGCCGCTTCGCGGCGGCAGCTCGGCGACGTGGCGCAGCGGGTGCTCGTCGGGGGCGGTACCGGCGAGCGCGGCGGCGAGCAGCTCGCTGCCGAAACTCGCCAAGTTCACACCCTCCTTACACGCCTGGGGGACGCAAGTCTGTCGCCGAAGCGATGAACATGGTTGACTATTTGCGGTCGCAGCTTCTGTGTTCGTGTCAAAACTTCGCAGGATCTATCGTTGCGGCCGCGGTTCCTGCGAGGTTAATCGGTCGGGTGAAGTTCCGGCGACTGAGCGAGGTATGGCGGTCGTACCAGGCCCGGGGCATCGAAAAGCGATGCCCCGCACCCAGAAGAAAAGGAAAGATCGAGAGATGCCACAGGGAACTGTGAAGTGGTTCAACGCGGAGAAGGGCTTCGGGTTCATTGCCCCCGAAGACGGCTCCGCTGACGTGTTTGTCCACTACACGGAGATCCAGGGTTCGGGCTTCCGCACCCTCGAAGAAAACCAGAAGGTCGAGTTCGAAATCGGCCACAGCCCTAAGGGCCCCCAGGCCACCGGAGTCCGCTCCGTCTAACGGACGAGCCGACTCTCAACGGACCCCCCGTGCAGTCCCGCCCAGCGGGCCCGCCGGGGGGTTTTCGTATTGCGCTAAGCTCGCGAAACTCCTCGCCGCGCCGGTTGGTTCAAGACGCGGATGGTAGACCTGGCCTACTGTCGTTGGCGTGAGCCAGCTTTCCTTCTTCACAGCGGAGTCGGTGCCGCCCGCGGTCGCCGATCTGTCCGGGGTGCTGGCGGCTTCGGGTCAGATCGTGATGGTCGGCGGTCCCGAGGCGCAGGGCGCGCGGCTGTCCGTGGTGGTGGATCAGCCGTGGCGCGCCGAGGCGCTGGCCGAGATGATCCGCGAGGCGGGGCTGGAACCCGAGATCGGTCGCACCGACGAGGACACCCCGCTGGTGCGGACCGCGGTCACGGCGTCCTTGGTCGGTTTGGCCGCCGAATGGACGCGCGGCGCGGTGAAGACCGTGCCGCCGCGCTGGCTGCCCGGACCCCGCGAATTGCGGGCGTGGACACTGGCGGCCGGTCACCCCGAGGGCGACCATTACCTGTTGGGCCTGGATCCCCACGCGCCCGACACCCATTCCCCGCTGGCGTCGGCCCTGATGCGGGTCGGAATCGCCCCGACATTGATCGGCACCCGCGGCGGGCGCCCGGCGCTTCGGATCAGCGGCCGCCGTCGGCTATCGCGCCTGGTAGAGAACGTGGGCGACGCGCCGGACGGCGTTGACGCGACATCGGTCTGGCCGCGGGTATAACCGCGGGAAAACATTTGCGGCCGCGGCGGCCGGTTTGCGCAGTCGCGGTCAAGGGTGCGAAATTGTCAGATGCCCGAAGGCGAAGGAACGCTGGCGTATCTGAATTTCCCCGGAATTTCTGACGCCGGCCTGTCATTCTTCTGCGGGGCGGCCCCGCAGTGGGGCCCAGATCAAGGATGGAGCGTAAGCGTAGTTGGCCGACCCGAATCTCACGGACCGCGAAAGCGGCCGGACTGGGAGCCGTAGGCGACTCGTCATCGTCGAGTCGCCGACCAAGGCGCGCAAACTGGCCGGCTACCTGGGCTCCAACTACATCGTCGAATCCTCCCGCGGCCACATCCGCGACCTGCCCCGCGCCGCCGCCGACGTGCCGGCCAAGTACAAGTCGGAGCCGTGGGCCCGGCTGGGCGTCAACGTCGACCACGACTTCGAACCGCTCTACATCATCAGCCCGGAGAAAAAGAGCACGGTCAGCGAACTCAAGGGCCTGCTGAAGGGCGTCGACGAGCTCTATCTCGCCACGGATGGTGACCGCGAGGGCGAAGCCATCGCCTGGCACCTGCTGGAAACCCTGAAGCCGAACATCCCGGTCAAGCGGATGGTGTTCCACGAGATCACCGAACCGGCCATCCTCGAGGCCGCCGAAAACCCTCGTGACCTGGACATCGACCTGGTCGACGCGCAGGAGACCCGCCGCATCCTGGACCGGCTGTACGGCTACGAGGTCAGCCCGGTGCTCTGGAAGAAGGTCGCGCCCAAGCTGTCCGCGGGCCGCGTCCAGTCGGTGGCCACGCGCATCATCGTGCAGCGGGAACGCGACCGCATGGCGTTCCGCAGCGCCTCCTACTGGGACATCCTGGCCCGGCTGGACGCCAGCGTGTCCGACCCACAGGCCTCCCCGCCCACGTTCACCGCTCGGCTGGCCGGCGTCGACGGCCTGCGCGTGGCGACGGGCCGCGATTTCGACTCGCTGGGCCAGCTGCGCAAGGCCGACGAGGTCATCGTCCTGGACGAGGCCCAGGCCACGGAGCTGGCCACCGGGCTGCGCGGGGCCCAGCTGGCCGTCGCCTCGGTGGAGGAGAAGCCCTACACCCGCCGGCCCTACGCGCCGTTCATGACGTCGACGCTGCAGCAGGAGGCCGGCCGCAAGCTGCGGTTCTCCTCGGAGCGCACCATGAGCATCGCGCAGCGGCTCTACGAGAACGGCTACATCACCTATATGCGTACCGACTCGACGACGCTGTCGCAGTCGGCCATCAACGCCGCCCGCACGCAGGCGCGTCAGCTCTACGGCGAGGAATACGTCTCGCCATCGCCGCGCCAGTACACCCGCAAGGTAAAGAACGCGCAGGAGGCGCACGAGGCCATCCGGCCCGCCGGTGAGACGTTCGCCACTCCCGACGCGGTGCGCCGCGAGCTCGACGGCGACGAGTTCCGGCTCTACGAGCTGATCTGGCAGCGCACGGTGGCCTCGCAGATGGCCGACGCGCGCGGCACCACGCTGAGCCTGCGGATCGGCGGCCAGTCGGGCGGGCGCGACGTCCTGTTCTCGGCCAGCGGCCGCACCATCACCTTCGCCGGCTTCCTGAAGGCCTACGTGGAAACCGTCGACGAATTGGCGGGCGGCGAGGCCGACGACGCCGAGAGCCGGCTGCCGCAGCTGACGCAGGGCCAGCGGCTGGACGCGATCGAGCTCACGCCCGACGGCCACGCCACCAACCCGCCGGCGCGCTACACCGAGGCGTCGCTGGTCAAGGCGCTCGAGGAGCTGGGCATCGGCCGCCCGTCGACCTACTCGTCGATCATCAAGACCATCCAGGACCGCGGCTACGTGCACAAGAAGGGCAGCGCCCTCGTGCCGTCCTGGGTCGCGTTCGCCGTAACCGGTTTGCTGGAGCAGCATTTCGGCCGGCTGGTCGATTACGACTTCACCGCCGCGATGGAGGACGAGCTCGACGCGATCGCGTCGGGGCAGGAGCGGCGCACCGACTGGCTCAACCGCTTCTACTTCGGCGGCGAACACGGCGTGGCCGATTCGGTGGCCCGCTCCGGCGGCCTGAAGAAGCTCGTCGGCGTCAACCTCGAAGGCATCGACGCGCGAGAAGTCAACTCCATCAAGCTGTTTGACGACGAGCAGGGTCGTCCCGTGTATGTTCGGGTGGGCAAGAACGGGCCTTACCTGGAACGCATGGTCGCTGGCGATGACGGCGAGCCAAAGCCTCAGCGCGCCAACCTCAACGACTCGCTGACGCCCGACGAGCTGACGCTGGAGGTGGCCGAGCAGCTGTTCGCCACGCCGCAAGAGGGGCGCACGTTGGGGGTCGACCCGGAAACGGGGCACGAGATCGTCGCCAAGGACGGCCGGTACGGGCCGTACGTGACCGAGATTCTGCCCGAACCCCCCGGGGAGGAGGACGGCGGCGCCCCGGCGAAGAAGGGCAAGAAGCCGACCGGCCCCAAACCGCGCACCGGCTCGCTGCTGCGCAGCATGGACCTGCAAACGGTCACCCTCTCCGACGCGCTGAGGCTGCTGTCGCTGCCCCGGGTGGTCGGCGTGGACCCGCAGACCGGCGAGGAGATCACCGCGCAGAACGGTCGTTACGGCCCATACCTGAAGCGCGGCACTGATTCTCGCTCGCTGTCCACCGAGGACCAGATCTTCGAGATCACGCTGGACGAGGCGCTGAAGATCTACGCGGAGCCCAAACGCCGCGGCAGGCAAGCCGCGGCCGCGCCGCCGTTGCGCGAGCTGGGCACCGACCCCGCGACCGGCAAGCCGATGGTGATCAAGGACGGCCGGTTCGGCCCGTACGTCACCGACGGCGAGACCAACGCGAGCCTGCGCAAGGGCGACGACGTCCTGTCGATCACCGACGAACGCGCCGCCGAACTGCTGGCCGACCGTCGGGCGCGCGGCCCGGTGAAGCGTCCGGCGAAGAAGTCCGCCCGCAAGAAGGCCCCGGCCAAGAAGGCCGCCAAGCGCAACTAGCCCGGCCTAGAAGCCCGGGCCGATCGCCTCGCTGGGCACCTCCTCGGGCGCCCGCACGGGCTGGGACTGCTGGGGCTCCGGGGATCCGGCCAGATGCACGGGCCGGGCCAGCTGGGTGGGCGCGGTGCGCCCGCGCAATTCGACGACCTCGCCGACGTCCCAGCACAGGGCCTCGGCGTCCAGCGCGCCGCTGACCGCGATCGCCGACGCCAGCACGTGGCCGGGCTCGAGTTTGGCCAGCTCGGTCAGCCGGGCGGCCTCGTTGACCGGGTCCCCGATGACCGTGTACTCGAAGCGGGCCTGCGCGCCGATGTGCCCGGCAATCGCCCTGCCCGCCGACACCCCGATCCCGAACTCCGCCGAGCCGATCACCGGGAGCAGCTCGTCGTGCAGCTCGCGGGCCGCGGCGAGCGCGCCGCCCGAAGCGTCGGGGTGTTCGATCGGCGCGCCGAAGATGGCCAGCGCCGCGTCGCCCTGGAACTTGTTCACGAAACCGCCGTGCCGGCCCACGGTTTCGACCACCACCCGGAAGAACTCGTTGAGCAGGTGGACCACCTCGGCGGGCGGTCGCGTCGCCGCGAGCTTGGTGGAGCCGACCAGGTCGACGAACAGGACGGCGACGTGGCGCTCCTGACCACCCAGCTCGGTGCCGCGCTCCAGCGCCCGGCGGGCCACGTCCTCACCCACGTAGCGGCCGAACAGGTCGCGCAGCCGCTGCCGCTCGGAGAGGTCACGCACCATGTCGTTGAAGCCCGCCTGCAGCAGGCCCAGCTCGCTGGCGTCGTAGATCTGCATGTGCGCGTTGTAGTTTCCGCGCTGCACCTCCGACAGCGCCCAGCGCAGCTGCCGCAGCGGGTCGGCGATCGACATGGCCACCAGCAGGGTGCTGACGAAGCCGATGCCCAGCGCCGCCAGCGCCAGCAACAGGATGGGGGTGAACAGCTTTTCCGGGGTGGCGTGCAGCAGGGACGCCTTGTCCGCCATCACGGCCAGCACGATCGCGAGCACCGGCACGGCGGTGGACAGCATCCACGTCAGGATCTGGCGCAGGATGACGCCGGGCGCCTGAACGTTCTCGGGCACGCCGCTGCGCAGGGCCGCCACGGCCACCGGCCGCAGCACCCGCTCGGACTGCAGGTAGCCGATGATGGCGGTCGCCGCGGCGCCGAGCCCGGTCGCGACGGCCACGACCGGCGCGGCGAACCGGGCGACCGACCAGCTGGCGATGATGAACACCACGCCGCCGATGCACCAGGCCACCATGCTGATCAGCGTGCGGTAGAACGGCATCCGCAGCGCGCGGCTGCGGGCCAGCTCGGTGGCGGCCGGGTCCGCCTCGGCGAGCAGGTTGTCGCGGCGCTGCCAGCGGAAGACCGGCATCAGCAGTTTCAGGTTGACCATCCAGCCGGCCAGGAACAGCACCACCAGGGCCGTCCCGAACAGGGCCAGGTTGAGCACGGGCAGGTCCTGCAGCTGGATGCGGTCCTCGGGGGGCAGGGCGTAGCGCAGGAAGCCGAGCACGAAGAGGGCGCCGATGATGTCGGCCTGCAGCATGCTCAGCGAGAACAGTGGCCACGGGGTGCGCACCACCCACCGGACGAATCCGCTGATCCGCCCGGGCAGTGCTGCCGGTGTTGCCACGGTCCCACCGTATCGGTCGGCAGTGACTCTTCGGAAACTTCCAACCATCCCACTGCGGCGCCCGACCGGCCGAAAAGGGGGGAAATGTAACGGGATTGTCGCGATCCGGTGGCCGATCGGTATATGTCGGCGGGGGTGGCTAATGTTGCCGGTGATGTCCGGGGTGTTTACGCGGCTGGTAGGCCAGGACGTGGTGACGGCCGAGCTGCTCGCTGCCGCCAGGGCGGCCCGCGGTGACGTGGTTCACAGCGATGCGGGCGCCGGGACTATGACACATGCGTGGCTGATCACGGGTCCCCCGGGGTCGGGCCGCTCGGTCGCGGCGCTGTGCTTCGCGGCCGCGCTGCAGTGCACCTCACCCGGGGAACCCGGGTGCGGGCAATGCCGGGCGTGCACCACGACGATGGCCGGCACCCACGCCGACGTGCGCCGGGTGGTGCCCGAGGGGCTGTCGATCGGCGTCGACGAGATGCGCGGCATCGTGCAGATCGCGTCGCGGCGCCCGGCCACCGGGCATCGCCAGATCGTGGTGATCGAGGACGCCGACCGGCTGACCGAGGGCGCGGCCAACGCGCTGCTCAAGGTCGTCGAGGAGCCGCCGCCGTCGACGGTGTTCCTGCTGTGCGCGCCGTCGGTGGACCCCGAGGACATCGCCATCACGCTGCGTTCCCGCTGCCGGCACGTCGCGCTCGTCACCCCGCCGACCGAGGCGATCGCGCGCGTGCTGATCGACAGCGACGGCCTGACCCCCGAGACCGCGAACTGGGCGGCGTCGGTCAGCGGCGGCCACGTGGGCCGGGCGCGGCGGCTGGCGACCGACGCCGAGGCGCGGGCGCGCCGCGAGCGGGCGCTGGCGTTGGTCCGCGACGCCGCGACGCCGTCGCGGGCCTATGCCGCCGCCGAGGAGCTGGTGGCCGCGGCCGAAACCGAGGCGGTGGTGCTCACCGCGGACCGCGCCGAGGCCGAGACCGAGGAGCTGCGGACGGCCCTGGGCGCCGGCGGCACCGGCAAGGGCACCGCCGGGGCGCTGCGGGGTGCCACCGGCGCGATGAAAGACCTCGAACGGCGCCAGAAGTCGCGCCAGACCCGGGCCTCCCGCGACGCCCTGGACCGGGCGCTGATCGACCTGGCGACCTATTTCCGCGATGCGCTCATGGTCTCGGCGGGGGCGGGGTCGGTGCGGTCCAACCACCCGGACATGGCCGAGCGGGTGTCCGCACTGGCCGCGCACGCGCCGCCGCAGCGGCTGCTGCGCTGCATCGAGGCGGTGCTGGAGTGCCGCGAGGCGCTGGCGATCAACGTCAAGCCCAAGTTCGCCGTCGACGCCATGGTGGCCACCTTCGGCCAGGAGCTGCGGGATTGATCGCCCGGACTTTGGCGGGCCACCCCGGCCTGCCGTAGACTCGTGCCGCCGTGCCGCCTTAGCTCAGTCGGTAGAGCGATTCACTCGTAATGAATAGGTCAGGAGTTCGATTCTCCTAGGCGGCTCCACAGTTTCAGCACTTTCCGCACCGAACGTCGCGCCAGCGTGACCGTCGCCGCCCGGCGTCACGCCGGCATGACGCGCGAAGCCGGCTAGGCCGGCGCCAGGAAGCCCACCGGACCCGAGGCGATGCACAACGCCAGCGCGGTGGTGTTGGCCCGCACGGTGATCGCGTCCCCCGCGCCGGGCAGCCGGGCGAAGACGCGGTTGAGCCCGGGGTGCACGGGGACCTTGACGTCGGGTCCCTGCGTCAGCGACAGCGTCATCGTTCCGTCGCTGTTGGCCAGGTAGTTGATTTCGACGGTCCAGTCGGCGGGCAACAGCGGCCCGTCGAGCACCAACCGCGCCGGCTTGTCCGGTTGCGCGAAGTACCCGCATTGCGGCATGGGTCCCGGCGCGATGGTCCGCACCCAGGTCACCTGCGCCCTGACCAGCCGACCCGCGCTGTCCAGCATGCGCAATTGCGTTGTGGCCGGGGCGAATTCGGGCCTGTCCCGCAGCAGGGCGAACATGTGGCTGGCAAGGTTCTCGGGTGCCGCCACCCGCTGCAGCACCATCGGGTCGACCTCCTGATCCAGCAGCGGCGCCGTGGCGGCGGCGTTCGCCGCGGCCAAGCCCGCCCGCGCGTTCTGCAGGTAGGGCTGGGCCGGATTGTCCCGCCAGCTGGTCAAGAACGTGGCCGTCGAATAGAGGCTGCTGGCCACGAACGACACCGCCAAACCCAGCGTCACCACGGCACGTCTGGGTGAGGCGTCCAGCCAGCGCGGCCCCGCGGGCCGGTTCGGCGCGCAGAACGCCACGGCGGCCAGCAGCGCCAGCACGAAGACGAGATCCGGGAAATAGCGCAGGGTTTGGGCCAGTTCCAGCGCGGTCTGCTTCGACGAGCGCATCAAATAGATCGGCACCTGGCAGGCGACGGCATAGCCGACCGCGGTCAGCCACACCGGCGCGATGCGCCGCTTGCGCACCAAGGAGACCGCCAGCGCGCCGGCCAGCACCAGCCAGCCCAGCGCCATCACCGCCGGCGGCGGGGTGGCCCACGGCGAGGCCGGCGCCCACCGGTCCCAGTGCCATGGACCCCCGGCCAGCCCGGGGACGATGCCGTGCGTGACCGACCGCGCCAGCAGGTCCGCCGTCATCGCCAGGTCGGTGCTCCACCGTCGCTGGTTCACCACGGCCACATACAGCGCGATCCAGCCCGCCGTCACCGTCAGGGTCGGGATCCACAGCCGCAGCCCGGCCCGCCACACCGTCCGCAGCGCCGCCCGATCACCCTGGACGTGGCGCAGCAGCGCGGCCACCGCGAACGCGACGAACGGGATCACCGCGGCCTTTTCGAAGAACAGCAGCCCGCCGAAGTAGACCAGCGTCCCGGTCAGCGCGTAACGCCGGTCGCCGGTGCGCACCAGCTGGACGGCGTCGCCGCACACCCAGGCCAGCGCGGCCAGCATCGGCAGCGAGTTCAGCGCCGCGGCCCACCAGGCGAAGCCCGGCACGGCCAGCGGCGTGAACAACGCGAACGTCAGCGGGAGCAACAGCACCGGCCGCCAGCCGAGGATGACGTGCAACGCCCGCAGCAGCGCCAGCGAGGCCAGCAGCTGCAGCACCAACAGGCTGATTGCCGGGCCGGTCCAATTCAGCGGGGCCAGCCGGATGATGGCCCCGCCGACCAGAAAAGCACCCGGCATGACGTGGCCGTCGTGGTCGTCGAACAGGTACGCGGGCGACAGCAAGTTGTGGGTGCCGGCCTTGCCGATCAGGATCAGGTCGTCCCAATAGAAGTAGCCCCCGAACGCCAGCGCCGCGCGTATTCCCAGCTGGACGGCGATCAGCGCGATGGCCACGGCCGCTATGTATGGTGGGCCGGTGCGCGCACTGGTCACCGGGGCAGCCGGATTCATCGGGTCGACGCTAGTCGACCGCCTGTTGGCCGACGGCCACGCGGTGGTGGGGCTGGACAACTTCGCCAGCGGCCGCGCGAGCAACCTCGAGCACCTGGCCGACAACCCGGCGCTCGTCTTCGTCGAGGCGGACATCGTCACCGCCGACCTGCAGGCCATCCTCGACGAGCACCGGCCCGAGGTGGTGTTCCACCTGGCGGCCCAGATCGACGTGCGGCACTCGGTGGCCGACCCGCAATTCGACGCCTCGGTCAACGTCATCGGCACCGTGCGCCTGGCCGAGGCGGCGCGGCTGGCGGGGGTGCGCAAGGTCGTGCACACCTCGTCCGGCGGCTCCATCTACGGCACCCCGCCCCAATATCCGACGCCCGAGACCGTGCCGACCGACCCGGCATCGCCGTATGCCGCGGGGAAGGTGGCCGGGGAGATCTACCTGAACACCTTCCGCCACCTCTACGGCCTGGACTGCTCGCACATCGCGCCGGCCAACGTCTACGGCCCCCGCCAGGACCCGCACGGCGAGGCCGGCGTGGTGGCGATCTTCGCCCAGGCGCTGCTGTCGGGTAAGCCCACCCGGGTGTTCGGCGACGGCGGCAACACCCGCGACTACGTGTTCGTCGACGACGTGGTGGACGCCTTCGTCAAGGCCGCGGGGGAGGCGGGCGGTGGGCAGCGCTTCAACATCGGCACCGGCATTGAAACCTCGGACCGGCAGCTGCATTCGGCGGTGGCGGCGGCCGTCGGCGGGCCCGACGATCCGGAGTTCGCGCCGCCGCGGCTCGGCGACCTGAGGCGGTCCTGCCTCGACATCGGTTTGGCGGAGCGGGTTTTGGGGTGGCGGCCGCGGGTCGGGCTCGACGACGGCGTGCGCCGCACGGTCGAGTACTTCCGCGGCGCGCGGACGGTCTGACCCCGCGCCTTCTGTCGCGGCTTCGAGTGTGCGTCTAGGGCGGGGAATTCGCAGAAATTCCGCCGTGGGTACACCCGCAATGCCGTCAGCGCACACTCAGCCGCGGCGCGCGGGCAGGTTGGGCTACACGTTCGACGCAGAGTGCGGAGCCTCGGGCTCCTCGGCGCCCTCGAGCGCGACCGCCCGGGCCAGCCGCGCGTAGCGCAGTTCCAGGTCCTTGAACCGCATGTAGGTGCTCATGGTGGTGAAGCAGAACGCCATGATCAGCGCGTAGAGCATCAGGTCGGTGCCGCGGCGCACCCCGAACCAATGCGCGACGACGGTCGTGTCGTCGGGCCGGACCACGGCGTAGATCCCGGCCAGCACGAAGACGACGTAGCCGACCTTGACCCAGGCCCGCGAGCGCGCGTTCCGCCGCGACCGCAGCAGGTAGACCAGCAGCGCGACGATCGAGCCGATCAGCAGCACCTGGATCCAGTTCATCGTGAAGCCCTCCCTCGCAGGAACCCGTCGAAGATGATGTTGACGCCGTTGAGCAGCGGCTGCCCCTTCGACTTCGAGTAATCGGTGTAGAGCACCTCGACCGGTTGTTCGACGATGCGCCAATGGTTTTCGGCGACCAGCATGATGAACTCGTTGGCGTGGCTCATGCCGCTCATGGTGATGTCCAGACCGTCGGCGACCTTCTTGTTGAACACCCGCAGCCCATTGTTGGTGTCGGTCAAGCCAAGTCGGCGACCGCGGCGGCTCAGCCGCGCGGCGGTCTGCAGCACCACCCGCTTCACGAACGGCGGTCGGGTCCCGCCGTGCGCGCCGAACCGCGTGCCGATCACGACGTCGACGTCCTCCGCGCACAGCCGGTCGATCATCGCGGCCAGATCCTTGACCCGGTGCTGCCCGTCCCCGTCGAACGTGGCGAACACCTGCGCCCCAGGCTGTTTGCGCGCGTACTCGACGCCGGTCTGGATGGCCGCCCCCTGCCCCAGATTGATCGGGTGGCGCACCAGGTGCGCACCGGCCCGCCGGGCGATCTCGCCGGTGTCGTCGGCGCTGCCGTCGTCCACGCAGACGACGTTGTCGAACACGGAGCGCACGTCGGCGACCACCTCGCCGATGACGGCGGCTTCGTTGAAGGCGGGGATGACGATCCAGGCGCCCGAGTATCTGGGTTCAGTAACCATCTAGCTCATAAGGTTAGCCAGGATCAGCCGGCTGAGCGCCCGGCGCGCGCCAGCGCCGCCAGATGAACGCCGATTCCGACCACGGGTCCGCACAGCAGGGCCACCACGGTGCGGGCCGGCAGGGGCAGCGGTAGCAACAGCAGCAATCCCGACGCCACCGTCGCTGAAACCCAGCCCAGCGAGTAAGCCCGGTGCAGCGCGGCCGCGACGGCCCCGGCGCCGGTGAGCGTCAGCATGGCGATCGCCACCGCCGCCCCGGTGAGCCAGGCCAGCAGCGCACCGCTGGCGTGGTACTGCGGCCCGAACGCGGCCCGCAGCAACCAGGGGCCCACCAGCCCGGCCGCCAGCACCCCGACCGCGCCGACGCCGGCGATGATCGCGGCCGGGGCGACCAGGGCGCGAATCCGGTCACCGCGCGCGTCGACGAAATGCGCGATCAGGTTGCCCTGCATGGCCGTGAGCGGCACCAGCAGCGGCGCCCGCGTCAACGTCACGGCCAGGATGATCACCCCGCCCTCGGCCCCCAGCTCGTTGCTGGTCAGCTTCAGCAGCACCGGAAAGCCCATCACCAGGATCGCGCTGGCGCCGGCGGCGGTGATCGAATGGGCGGCTCCCCGCAGGAAGGTCTGGACGCCGCCGGGCGTCAGCGCCTGGGCGGCGGCCCGGGCCGACGGGGAGACCGCCAGCACGATCACCCACGCGACCGCCCCCGCGACCGTGGCCCACAGGTAGCCGACCAGCCGCCAACCGAGCAGGACGGTGGCCGCGGCGACCGCCACCCGGATGACGGCGTCGGTCGCCATCAACGCCCCATAGCCGGTCCACCGGTCGGTGCCGGCCAGCATGCCCAACAGGGTGGCGTGCACGCAGAACCCGGCCAGCCCGACGGACAGCAGCGCCACCGACAGCCACCGCTCCTCGACGAACACCCGCCCGCTCCACAGCGGCGAGCTGCCGCCGATGACGACGGCCGCGGCCACACCGACCAGCATGGCGACCCGCAGCGGGTGGGTTCGCGGTTCGTCGCCGGCCGGCGCCGCCGAGTAGCGGGCCGACCGGACCTCCCGGGTGGTCTCCTGCAGCAGCCCGAAGGCGGCGCCGGTGACCAGGCCGAACGCCCCCCAGAACACCCCGAACACCGAAAAGCCGCCCGGGGCCAGGTCACGGGCGGCCAGATAGATCACCGCGTAGCCGCACAGGGCGGTCAGCGCCGTCGCGGTGGCGACCCGGGCCACGCTGCCGCGCGTGATCGGACCGGCGCCGGTCGACGCTGGGGTACCGCCGACTTCGGGCATCGCCACAATTTGAAAATAGTAGGTGCCGGTGGGCGCTGGTCGGCGGCGGCGAGCGGCGTTCGCTATCGTGGGCGGCTGTCGGAAAGGACCTTGGCCGCCTTGCGCATATTCGGGATCTCGCTGTTGGTCTCCGTGGCGGCCCTCGCGGTCGGATACGCCCACGGCGGCCTCAAAGACCTCTTCCTGCTGCTGGTGCTGGCCACCCTCGAGGTCTCGCTGTCGTTCGACAACGCCATCATCAACGCCGCGATCCTCAAGCAGATGAGCCCGTTCTGGCGGCAGATGTTCTTGACCGTCGGGATTCTGATCGCGGTCTTCGGCATGCGGCTGCTCTTCCCGCTGGTGATCGTGTGGGTGACCGCGGGACTCGATCCGGTCCGCGCGATGCAGTTGGCGCTGAACCCCCCGCCGCACGGCGCGCTGGAATTCCCCGACGGCTCGCCCAGCTACGAAAAGCTGATCACCGCCGCGCATCCGCAGATCGCGGCGTTCGGCGGCACATTCCTGCTGATGCTGTTCTTGGATTTCGTCTTCCACGACCGAGACATCAAGTGGCTCAAGTGGATCGAGATCCCGTTCGCCCGCATCGGGCGGCTGGGCCAGGTGCCGGTGGCGGTCACCGGCGTCGCGCTGATCCTCGTCGGCACGCGGCTGACCCACTCCGGCGGCGAGCGCGCGACCGTGCTCACCGCCGGATTGCTCGGCCTGGTGACGTACCTGGTGGTCAACGGTCTGAGCCGGGCGTTTCGGCCCCCGGACATCGACGCGGTGTCGGCCGGCACGGCGGCCGGCAAGGCCGGCCTGAGCCTGTTCCTCTATCTCGAGGTGCTCGATGCCGCCTTCTCGTTCGACGGGGTCACCGGCGCCTTCGCGATCACCTCGGACCCCGTCGTCATCGCCCTGGGTCTCGGGCTGATCGGGTCGATGTTCGTGCGGTCCATCACGATCTTCCTGGTGAAGCAGGATGCGCTGGACCGGTACGTGTACCTGGAACACGGCGCGCACTGGGCGATCGGTGTGCTGGCGGTGATCATGCTGCTGTCGATCGACCCGCGGTTCGAGGTCCCCGACCCCATCACCGCCTCCGTGGGCGTGGTGTTCATCGGGGCGGCGCTGAGCTGGAGCGTGCTCCGCAACCGGCGCCAGGCCAAGGCCGCCGCCTCGCCGGCCGGCTAGGCCTCGATCTGGCCCGCGATGCGCCGTTCGATGCTGACCCGCGCGGGCGCCGGCAGCGCGATCAGGCCGTCCAATTCCTTGCTCGCCCGCGCGTAGGCATTCTGGCGTTCCTCGCGGGTGGCGGCGTCGTCCTGCGCCAGGTGCAGCAGGCTCTGGGCCCGCGCCATCCGTTGTTGCTCGTCCGCCGAGAAGTCGCTGCGGCGCCGGCGAATCGCCTCGGCCTCGGCGATCTCGAACGCGCTGACGTATTCGTGAACGGCGTCGCGGTATTCGGCCAAGGCGTTCCGGTCGCCGAGCAGGGTCTCGGGCGGTTCCGGCCGCAGCAGGTCCGCGTGCCGCTTGGCCTTGTGAAAGGCGACGGTCAGCGGGGCGCGCATGTCGGTCATCATCGGGAAGTCGAGCAGTCGCGCGATGTCGACTTCGTATTCGAGCCACCGCCCGTCGGTGCCGTCATGCGCCGCAACGAGTTTGGCGAGCTCTCGTCGGTCGCTCTCGTGGTTGGTCCGCGCCCGGCCGGAGGCCTCGGCCACCGCGATCTTGGCTTGCTGCTTCAGCCGATACCGTTCGAGCCGACGCTCGGCCCGGCGCTCGTTGGCGGCGGCAATGGCGCGAAGGCCGCCGCCGATCGCGCCGCCCAGCGGAAAAACCAGCCACCAGAAGTTGGCGGCGAAATGCCACACCGGGGTCACCTCGCCAGGATGCCACCGGAAATCGGCGTGCGGTTACGCCGTGAGCGTCACCGCACCTCAGCGGGCGTCAGTGCCCCTCTTTCTTGAACCGCTCGATCGAACGCTGCACCTCGGCCTCGGCCTCCGCGCGGCCGACCCAGTCGGCGGCCTTAACAAACTTGCCCGGCTCCAAGTCCTTGTAGTGCACGAAGAAGTGCTTGATCACGTCCAGCTCGAACTCCGGAACGTCGCCGATGTCCTGGACCTGGTCCCAGCGGTGGTCGCCGGCGGGCACGCACAGCACCTTGTCGTCGCCGCCCTTTTCGTCGGTCATCCGGAACATGCCCACCGGACGCGCCTCGACGATGACTCCGGGAAAGACCGACTGCGGCAGCAACACCATCGCGTCCAGCGGGTCGCCGTCTTCGCCGAGGGTGTCCTCGATGAAGCCGTAGTCGGTCGGGTAGCCCATCGAGGTGTACAGGTAGCGGTCCAGACGCACCCGTCCGGTCTCGTGGTCGATCTCATACTTGTTCCGCTGGCCTTTCAGGATCTCGATGGTCACATCGAATTGCACTGTGCGCTCCTTAGATCTGGGCGTTTCGCGGTGGTCCCGTCGCGTCGGGGATCACCCTAGTCGAGCCCGGTGCGCCGGATTCGGCAGAATGGGTCGGAGACAGTCAGGAGAGCGATGGGTCCCACTCGCTGGCAAAAATCCACCCAGGTGTTCGTTGGGTTGGCGGTGCTGGCGTTCGTTGCCGCAGTGGTGGCGGCGGCGACGTTTTTCACCTCGGCGGGCCACGGCGGCAACAGCTCGCACGCGCCGATACCGCCTCCGCACGCGCCGACGGTCAAGCCGGGAATGGTCCCGGTCAGCGACTCCGCGGAGACTCCCAACCCCGCCGGAGTGGCGGCCGTGCTGTCTGCCGTGGCGGCCGATCCGAACCTGGGCAGGTTGGGCGCCCGGGTCACGGACGCCATGACGGGGAAAGAGCTTTGGCAGGTGGCGGACGACATGCCGCTGGTGCCGGCGTCGACCAACAAGGTGTTGACGGCGGCCGCGGCCCTGCTGACCCTGGACCATCAGGCCCGGATCAGCACGCGAGTGGTGGCCGGCAGCCAGAACGCCCAAGGGCCCGTGGTGCTGGTCGGTGCGGGTGACCCGGTGCTGTCGGCCGCGCCGCCCGGTGTGGACACCTGGTACCGCGGGTCGGCCCGCATCAGCGACCTCGTCGAGCAGGTCCGCCGCAGCGGCGTGACCCCGACCGCCGTGCAGGTCGACACGTCGGCGTTCAGCGGGCCGACGATGGCCCAGGGCTGGGATGCGGCCGATGTCGACAACGGCGACATCGCGCCGATCGAGTCGGTGATGATCGACGCCGGGCGCATCCAGCCGACCACGGTCAACTCCCGACGGTCCCGCACCCCGGCGCTGGATGCCGGGCGGGAGCTGGCCAAGGCGCTCGGCCTGGATCCCGCCGCGGTGACGATCGCGACCGCGCCGTCTGGCGCGCGGCAGCTGGCCGTCGTGCAGTCGGCGCCGCTGGTCCAGCGGTTGTCGGAGATGATGGACCACTCCGACAACGTGATGGCCGAATGCATCGCCCGCGAGGTGGCGGCCGCCATCAACCGGCCGCGCAGCTTCGCCGGTGCGGCCGACGCGGTGACCAACCGGTTGAGCACCGCGCACGTCGACACCGGCGGCGCCACGCTGATGGATTCCAGCGGTCTTTCGGTGGACGACCGGTTGACCGCCAAGACGCTCGACGGTGTGCTGCAGGCCGCCGCCGGCCCCGACCAGCCGACGCTGCGGGCGCTGCTGGACCTGCTGCCGATCGCGGCCGGTAGCGGGACGCTGGCCGACCGTTTCACCGACGCGGCATCCAACCAGGGGCCGGCCGGCTGGTTGCGGGCCAAGACCGGATCGCTGACCGCGGTCAACGCCCTGGCCGGGGTGCTCACCGACCGCAGCGGACGGGTCCTCACGTTCGCCTTCATCTCCAACGCCGCGGGGCCGAACGGCCGCAACGTGATGGACGCGCTGGCCACCAAGCTGTGGTCCTGCGGGTGCGCATGAGCCCGCCCTCGGAGCTGACGCTCGGTACCGCGGTCGACTGGGGATTCGCCGCCACCGTCGGCCAACGGCTGGCCCGCCCGGGTCCGGCTGCGAGCGACTACACGCGGCGCCAGGTGATCGACGAGCTCAGCCGCTCGGCCGCGAAGGCCGAACCGCCGGTGCGCGAGGTCACCGGCCTGGTCACCGAGGGCGCCGTGCCGCCGGCCCGCATCGTCGACCGGCCGGAGTGGATCGGCGCGGCGGCCGAGTCGATGCGCGTGATGATGAAGGGGGCCGAGAAGCCGCGGGGCTTCTTCACCGGCCGCGTCACCGGCGCGCAGACGGGGGCCGTGCTGGCGTTCGTGTCGTCGGGCATCCTCGGCCAGTACGACCCGTTCGCGAGGGGCCTGGACGCCTCCAACGAGGGAAGCCTGCTGCTGGTGTACCCGAACGTGATCGCGGTCGAGCGGCAGCTGCGGGTCCAGCCCTCCGACTTCCGGCTGTGGGTCTGCCTGCACGAGGTGACCCACCGGGTGCAGTTCACCGCCAACCGGTGGCTGTCCGACTACATGTCCGAGTCCCTGGCCCTGCTGACGCGGGACGCCGGCGAAGACATCGCGCAGGTGGCGAGCCGGCTCGCGGAGTACGTCCGCAACCGCGGCGACGGGTCGGCGGACGGCAACTCGTCGGGCATTGTCGGCTTGGTGCGCGCGGTGCAGTCCGAGCCGCAGCGTCAGGCTCTCGATCGGCTGCTGGTGCTCGGCACGCTGCTGGAGGGCCACGCCGACCACGTGATGGACGCCGTCGGGCCGATGGTGGTGCCGTCGGTGACCACCATCCGCCGTCGATTCGACGAGCGCCGCAACCGCAAACAGCCGCCGTTGCAGCGGCTGCTGCGCGCGTTACTGGGCCTCGACGCCAAACTCAGCCAGTACACCCGGGGCAAGGCGTTCGTCGACCATGTGGTGGGGCGGGTCGGAATGGAGCGGTTCAACGCCATCTGGACCGGGCCCGAGACGCTGCCCCTGCCTGACGAGATCGAAGAACCTCAGCGATGGATCGACAGGGTGCTGTAGGGCAGCTGCGCGCGGCTGTCGAGGCGTTCATCGAGACCCACGTCGCCACCGTCGAGCGATGGGGCGTGGCGCTGTCGGGCGGACCCGATTCCCTCGCGCTCACCGCGGTGGCGGCGCAGCTGCGGCCGACCACCGCGGTGATCGTCGATCACGGCCTGCAACCCGAGTCGGCCGCGATCGCCGAAACCGCCCGCGAGCAAGCCGTCACGTTGGGATGCGTTGCCGCACAAGTGGTTCGCGTGCACGTCGGCAACGAGGGCGGCCCCGAGGCCGCCGCCCGCGCCGCCCGCTATGCCGCCTTGAGCGCCTACCACGACGGGCCGGTGCTGCTCGGCCATACGCTCGACGACCAGGCCGAGACGGTCCTGCTGGGGCTGGGCCGGGGGTCGGGCGTGCGGTCGATCGCCGGCATGCGGCCGTACGACTCGCCATGGGGCCGGCCGTTGTTGGGCGTGCGCCGGGCCGTGACGCACGCCGCCTGCCGCGAGCTGGGCCTGACCCCTTGGCAGGATCCGCACAACACCGACCGCCGCTTCACCCGGTCCCGGCTGCGCCTGGAGGTGCTGCCGCTGCTGGAGGACGTGCTGGGCGGGGGCGTGGCCGAGGCGCTGGCCCGCACGGCGACCGCGCTGCGCGAGGACACCGAGCTGATCGACACCCTGGCCGCCCAGGCGCTGCCGGGGGCCAAGGAGGGTGCGGGCCTGCGGGCGCAGGCGCTGGAGGCGCTGGCCGCCCCGGTTCGGCGCCGGGTGATCCGCGGCTGGCTCCTGGCCGGTGGCGCAACAGGCCTGACCGACAAGCAGATCCGCGGTGTCGACGCGCTCGTCACCGCCTGGCGCGGGCAGGGCGGGGTGGCGGTCGGATCCGCGCTGCGGGCCGAGCGGTTGATCGCGGGGCGGCGCGACGGTGTTCTGACGCTGTGGCGCGAACCCGTCCGGTAGGCGCAATACCGGGGTCGCCGTTGGTTATTCGGCCGTTGGCGTGGCACTCTGTGGGCGTGGCCCAGATCTCCTCGGCGATCACCCCCGCCCAGCCCGTGGAGCTGTATCCGGGGGACATCAAGTCGGTGCTGCTCACCGCCGAGCAGATCCAGGCGCGCATCGCCGAACTCGGCGAGGAGATCGGCGGGCACTACGGCAACGTGATGACCGAGACCGGCCAGGATCTGCTGCTGATCACCGTGCTCAAGGGCGCTGTGATCTTTGTCACCGACCTGGCGCGGGCGATCCCGGTGCCCACCCAGTTCGAGTTCATGGCGGTCAGCTCCTACGGGTCCTCGACGTCGTCGTCGGGGGTGGTGCGGATCCTCAAGGACTTGGACCGCGACATCCAGGGCCGCGACGTGCTGATCGTCGAGGACGTCGTCGACTCCGGCCTGACCCTGTCGTGGCTGCTGCGCAACCTCACCAGCCGCCATCCGCGTTCGCTGCGCGTGTGCACGCTGCTGCGCAAGCCCGACGCGAAGGGCGCGAACGTCGAAATCGCCTACGTGGGCTTCGACATCCCGAACGACTTCGTCGTCGGCTACGGCCTGGACTACGACGAGCGCTACCGCGACCTGTCGTACATCGGCACCCTGGACCCCCGGGTCTACCAGCAGTAGCCCTAGTCCAGCTCCCACACCGCGGTCACCGAAAAGCTCACGGTCTGCTGGCCGGGTTCCAGCGGGACCGCGCTCGGCATCGCCCTCGGGGGCGCCGGCGGCCCGCCTGTCGCCGGTTCCGACGCCTCCGAGATCGACAGCACCCGTCCCAGCCGGAGCCCGGACAGCTGGGCGTACTGTTCGGCCCGGCTCTTGGCGTCGTTGAAGGCCCGCGCGCGGGCGTCCTTGACCAGCTGCGAGTCGTCGGCGATCGAGTAGCTGACCGACTTGATCCGGGTGGCGTCGCCGCCGGTGCCGGCGATGAGCGCCAGCATCCGGGACGCGGCGTCGGGCGGGTGGATCTTGACGGTGACGGCGTTGGTCGCGCGGTATCCGGTGATCGTGGCGGCGCCGTTGGGCTCGGGATTGCTGAACTGCGGCTGCAGCGTGACCTCGGTGGTGCTGATGTCTTTGTGGTCGACGCCGGCGCCGACCAGAGCATTGATGACCGCTTGCTGGCGATCGTTGGTCTGGTTCATCGCCGAGGTCACGTCGGGTGCGGTGAATTCGATCCCGACGTCCGCGGTCAGGGTGTCCGGGACGCCCTGGACCTGGCCGGACCCGAGGACGGTGACCTGACGGGGGTGCACCCCGGGCGCGGGCGCTGAGGGTGCGGAATCGCACGCCGACACGGTGGTGGCGGCCAAGCCGGCGACGGCCACGGCGATCAACTTGCGGGAGAACCTCGGGGCATTCTTTGCGACCGGCATGAGTGGCACCCTAGCCGCTCGGGGTGCGCCGATGCTACGGGCTGACCACTGCGGCCCGGTCGCAGAATCGAATTTCGTTGTGTGGCAATACATTCAACCATCCCAGGAGCGCCGGCAAACGTGCGATGCGCCCATCAGCGGCCGACATATATGTGCATATATGTCCCAATCATATTGGTTTGCAATCTCTTTCATGGGAAATCCAAATGATCCAGCATTCTCGGCCAGCTAAGTGAACAGTCATCGAATCGGTGGTGAAGATGCGGCCGCGGGCCTGTCGTCCCGGGATGTGACTCCCTAACGTGTCCAGGCGTCTGAAAGCTGTTGATCTGAATCGATTTTCCAGGAGGGGACGTGTCTTATCTGATGGCTCAGCCGGACATGCTGCATTCGGCCGCCGGCGACCTGCACAGCATCAATACGGCTGTGCGGGAGGTCAATTCGGCGGCGGCCGTTCCGACCACCGGGGTGGCTCCCGCGGCCGCCGATGTGGTGTCGCTGTTGACCGCGGCGCAGTTCTCCTGGCACGCCAGGCTCTTCCAGGAGATCAGCGTCCAGGCCGCGACGGTTCGTGAGCAGTTGGCGACCACGCTGAGCATCAGCGCGGGTTCGTACGCCGCCACGGAGATCGCCAACACCGCCGCCGTCGGTTAGGCGGGGAGATGCTGGATTTCGCGCAGCTGCCGCCGGAGATCAACTCCGCGCTGATGTATTCGGGACCCGGCTCGGGGCCGCTGCTGGCCGCCGCTGCGGCCTGGAACGCACTCGCCGCCGAGTTGGATGCCGCGGCATCCTCCTACGGGTCGGTGGTCGCGGGACTTGACGACGGGCCGTGGCAGGGGGCGGCGGCGTCGGCCATGCTGGCGGCGGCCGTGCCGCAGGTGGCCTGGCTTCGCGGCACGGCGGGGCGAGCGGAACAGGCCGCCGCTCAAGCCGCGGCCGCCGTGGGTGCCTATGAGGCGGCGTTCGCCGAAACGGTGCCTCCGCCGGTGATCGCGGCGAATCGCGCGTTGCTGCTGGAACTGCTGGCGACGAACGTCCTCGGCCAGAACACCGCCGCGATCGCGGCCACCGAGGCGCAGTACGGCGAGATGTGGGCGCAGGACGCCGCGGCCATGTACGGATATGCCGGGACCTCGGCCGAGGCGGCGACGTTGGCGCCGTTCGACCCGGCGGCCCCCACCACCAATCCGGCCGGGGTCGCCGGTCAGGCCGCCGCGGTGGCCCAGGCGGCCGGCAATGGCAGCGCGCAGGGGCTCGACACCGTGCCTCAAACGCTGTCGTCGCTGGCCGGGGCGCCGAACAATCCCGCCGGTATCAGCCTCGGTGGGATCAGCCTGAACCCCGAGGGCGACGGGCTCGTGGTGAGTGGTCCGTTGGGTGATCTGTTCGAGGGGCTGACCGGTTCGCAGACGCTGGACGCCAGCACGCCCTTCGATGCGTTCATCCGATTGATCTCGCCCACAAGGCTTTTCACCACCTCGTTCAAAGACATCCAAAGTATCGCCCAGGGCATGATGCCGGCCGCGAAGTCGGCCACCGAGGGCGCCGCCAAGGCCGCGGAAGCGGTTCTGCCCGCGGCCGTGCCGGGCGCGGGCGCGATTGGCGCGATCGGTGGAGCCGTCGGGAAGGCCTCGTCGGTCGGTGGCTTGTCGGTGCCGGCGGCGTGGGCCGGCGCGGCCCCGGCGGGTCCGCCCGTCACCGTGGCGCTCAATGGCCTCACCGCCGCGTCGTCCGTAGAGCCGGCGGCGAATGCGGTGGGCGGGGTGCCGATGATGCCCGTCGGTGGGACCGGGCGCGGCGCGGCGCACTTTGTCGCCCCCCGATACGGTTTCAAGCCCACCGTTATCGCTTCGCCCCCGGCCGGCGGTTAAGTCAAAGCCGGACCAGCCGGTTCAGCTGCTGGGGCCCTCCGCCGTCGGATTGGGCATCAGCACCCGCTGGCGGGTGGTGACCCGGAACGGATCCGGCGACTCGCCATCACCCAGCACCGCGTGCACATCTTCGGGCGTGATCAGGCCCAGTTCTATCTGCAGCCAGGTGGCGCTGAGTCCGAACGCGTGCGCGGCGCGCCTGGCCTCCTCGGCGTCGGGGAAGTCGTCGGCGTTGGCGCGCCCGGCCGCCCCGTACCAGCGCCCCTTGGTGACGCCGCAGGCGTCGCGCAACTGCTCGACGGTGATGTCGCGGTTGAGCGTCGCCTCGAGCAGGCGCCTCAGCCCCCATCCTGCGGCGTTGGTGCGTGGCATCCGTCCAGAGTAACGCGGTGCTGAAAGCCGGGCAAAGTGTCTCCACCTGCGAGTCCGATGACGAACACAAGAAATCTGTACCTAAACCTAGACATCGATTCCAAAAATATGACATAGTGTCCGCAAGCACGACGGGATTATCCAGATTCAGGCATTCCACGAGGAGAAGACACATGTCGTTCCTGACCACGCAACCGCTGTTGCTGTCAGCCGCGGTCGGCCAGCTGCAGTCGATCGGCTCGGCGGTGACCGCGGCCAACTCGACGGCCGCATTCGCGATTACGGGCGTCGTCCCGGCGGCGGCCGACGAAGTCTCGGCGATGACCGCGGCCGCCTTCGCGGGCTACGGCCAGCAGTATCAGGCGATCAGCGCCGAGGCCAGCATGATCCACGAGCAGTTCGTCAGGACCCTGGCACAAAGCGCCGATTCGTACGAGGCCACCGAAGCCGCCAATGCGACGCAAGCCGCCGGCGGCCACCTCGTCCCCGCCGCGCCCGCCCGCATGGTGCCGGCCGGACCCGCCCGCACGTCACCGGCCCTGCCCAGTCGCGTGACGCCCGCCGCACCCAACCGCGTGACACCCACGGGGCCCGCCCGGCCGGCCACCGCAGCAGCGCCCACGACCCCGGGGTGGCGTGGCGGCGGCTACGGCGGCGTCGGCACACCCCAGCACGGCGGTTACAACGGTTATGGGGCCGCCAATTACGGCCGCCACCAGGCGCCGTACACGCGCGGCCACTATGGCGCCCACCCGGCCGCCCCCGCCGCCGAGCGCCTCGCGCCGCCCGCCCGTATGGCGCCCGCCCAACACGTCGAGCACGTGGCACCGGCGCAACCGGCGCCCGCCGAGCAGGTCACCCGCGACGTGGCGCCGCGGTACATCTCGCCCGCAGAGCTGGCGCCGACCGCGCCAGCCCAGTTCGCGGCCGCCCTGCCCGCCGAGAAGGTGCTGCCCGCGCACCTGCCGGCCGAGCACATCGTCCACGCGGAGCCGGTGGTCAAAGCGTTCGCCGGCCCGAAGCCACTGCCGGTGCTGGGTTAGCAAGAAAGGAATGTAGTGATGGATTTCGGTGCGATGCCCCCGGAGATCAATTCCGGCCTGATGTACGCGGGGCCAGGGCCCGCGTCCCTGCTCGCGGCGGCGATGGCCTGGGAGGGTCTGGCGGCCGAGCTGCGTTCGGCCGCGACGGCGTACGGGACCGCGATCGTGGATCTGACCGATGCCGGCTGGCAGGGTCCGTCGTCGGCGGCGATGGCCGCCGCCGCCGCTCCCTACGTGGCCTGGATGCACGCCACCGCCGCGCAGGCCGAGCAGGCGGGGATGCAAGCCGCCGCGGCCGCGGCCGCGCACGAGGCGGCGTTTGCGGCCACCGTGCCGCCGCCGATGATCGCCGCGAACCGGGGCTTGCTGATGATGCTGGTGGCGACCAACTTCCTGGGCCAAAACGCGGCGGCAATCGCGGCCACCGAGGCGCAGTACGGCCAGATGTGGGCACAGGACGCCGTTGCCATGTACGCCTACGCGGGGTCCTCGGCGGCGGCGGCCATGTTGGCGCCGATGGCGGTCGCGCCGCCAACCACCAATCCCGCCGGAGCGGCGGCCGGAGCCGCGGCCGCGGGCGCAGCCAACATGCAGGGCGCGGCCACTCAGGCTGCCATGGGGCTGCCGTCATCGCTCAATTCGTCGGCGTCGTCGTTGGTCGGCGGCTTTCCGTCGGCGATCAGCGGCTTCACCAGCTTGCTCGGAACGCCGTTCGGACAAGGGGGAGGGGCTGGGGCGTCGGGACTGAGCGGGATGACGACATCCGGCGCGGGTCTCAGCACCGCCGTGCGCGCACCGGCGGTCGTCCGGCCGGCGATGCCCGCGATGGAGCATCTCGCACCCTTCCGGCCGGCGATGACCGCGCCGGAAATGCTCGCGCCCGCGCGGCTGATGCCGTCCGCGGCCATGGGCCAGGCGGCTCCTGTCGGACGTTTGTCGGTGCCGGCGAGCTGGCCCGCGGCGGCCCCGGAGGCCGCTGTCCCCGCCGCCGCGCCCTTGGCCGGTGCCGGCGCGCCGATGGTGGCCCCGCGCGGCATCCCGGCGGGGCAGGTTGGCGGCATGGAGATGCGCGGATTCGGCGCCGCGGTGCCGGCTCGCGTCAGCGTATTGCCGCAGCTGGTCGGATGACGGAAGGGGAGAAAAAACTCGACGCACCATTGACCAAAATCCAGAACTGACAACCGTTTTCGAAGGAGACAAGCAATGACAGCACGATTCATGACCGACCCGCACGAGATGCGGGCGATGGCGGGCCGCTTTGAGGTGCACGCCCAGACCGTTGAGGACGAGGCTCGCAAGATGTGGGC
>NZ_LATC01000066.1:0-29202 GCF_001414075.1 Mycobacterium sp. UM_11
TCGGCAGCGTCAGATGTGTATAAGAGACAGATGCGGGCATGCTGCAGCCGGCGCCCGGGCAGACCTTCGGCCCGGACGGACCGCTCGGCGGCAGCAACCCGGTCGGCTTCAAGCCCGACGGCGTCGGCGACGACCTGAGGTCGTACCCGGTGGTCACCAAGCCGGGTGTGGTGAATTCCACCGGGTCACCCAACAAGCCCAATGCCACCATGAGCGACTCGGCCGGCACCGCCGGCGGTAAAGGCCCGGTCGGGATCAACGGCTCGCACGCGGCGCTGCCGTTCGGCCTGGACCCGGCCCGCACCCCGGTGATGGGCAGCTACGGCGAGAACTCGCTGGCCGCCACCGCGACGTCGGCGTGGTACCAGCTGCCGCCGCGTAGCCCGGACCGGCCGATCGTGGTGGTGACGGCGGCCGGCGCCATCTGGTCGTACAAGGAGGACGGCACCTTCACCTACGGGCAGCAGCTAAAACTCCAGTGGGGCGTCGCGCGTCCCGACGGCACCACGCAGCCGCTGGCAGAGGTGTATCCGATCGACATCGGGCCGGAGCCGGCGTGGCGCAACCTGCGGTTCCCGCTGACCTGGGCACCGCCCGAGGCGAACGTGGCGCGCATCGTCGCCTACGACCCGAACCTGAGCTCGGATCAGTGGTTCGCCGTCACGCCGCCGCGGGTCCCGGTGCTGGAGACTTTGCAGCAGTTGATCGGGTCGCGCACCCCGGTGCTGATGGACATCGCGACCGCCGCGAACTTCCCATGCCAGCACCCGTTCACCGAACACCTTGGCGTTGCCGAACTTCCGGACTACCGGATCCTGCCCGATCACAAGCAGACGGCGGCCTCGTCGAACGGGTGGCAGGCCGGCGAGGACGGGGGCCCGTTCCTGGTCACCCAGGCGATGCTGCGCACCTCCACAGTCTCGACGTATCTGCGCGGCGACTGGCATCGCGACTGGGGATCGGTGGAGCAGTACTTCCGGTTAGTGCCGGCTGACCAGGCGCCGGATGCCGTTATCGAACAGGGTGTGATGACTGTGCACGGCTGGAGCCGGCAGGGACCGATTCGGGCACTGCCATGAGCGCGACGACGGCGGCCGGCAAGGACGTGCGGACGACGCGCTGGGTGGCGACCATCGCCGGCTTGCTCGGGTTCGTGCTCTCGATGGCGACCCCGCTGCTACCCGTCGTGCAGACCACCGCCACATTGAACTGGCCACAGAACGGCCAACTGAATAGCGTTACGGCGCCGCTGATTTCGCTGACCCCGGTCGACATCACGGCGACCGTGCCATGCTCAGCCGTGCGCGCCCTGCCGGCTGAGGGCGGGGTCGTGCTGAGCACGGCGCCCAAGAAGGGCAAGGACGCCGCGCTGAACGCCCTGTTCGTCGTCGTCAACGGCAAGCGTGTGGACGTCACCGACCGCAATGTGGTGATCGCCAGCGCGCCGCGGGACCGGGTGGAGTCCCCGCAATGTCAGCGCATCGAGATCACCTCGACGAAGGCCGGCGCGTTCGCCACCTTCGTCGGGCTCAATGATCCGGCGGGCAAACCGATTAGCGGTGGTTTCGCCGACCCGAACCTGCGGCCGCAGATCGTGGGGGTGTTCACCGACCTCACCGGCCCCGCGCCGCCCGGCCTGAAGTTGTCGGCGACCATCGACACCCGGTTCTCCACCACACCGACGACGCTGAAGCTGGCCGCGATGGTGCTGGCGATCCTGTCCACGATCGTCGCGCTGGTCGCGCTGTGGCGCCTCGACCAACTGGACGGCCACCGGATGCGCCGGCTCATCCCCGCGAACTGGCGCACGTTCACCCTGGCCGACGTCGCGGTGATCTTCGGGTTCCTGCTGTGGCACGTGATCGGGGCGAACTCGTCGGACGACGGCTACATCCTGGGCATGGCCCGGGTGGCCGATCACGCCGGCTACATGTCGAATTACTTCCGCTGGTTCGGCAGCCCCGAGGACCCGTTCGGCTGGTATTACAACCTGCTGGCGCTGATGACCCACGTCAGCGACGCCAGCCTGTGGATGCGGTTGCCGGACTTGATCGCCGGCATCGTGTGCTGGTTGCTGCTCTCCCGTGAGGTGCTGCCCCGGCTGGGGCCCGCGGTCGCG
The DNA here is from genome assembly GCF_001414075.1 of Mycobacterium sp. UM_11. Classification (NCBI taxonomy): domain Bacteria; kingdom Bacillati; phylum Actinomycetota; class Actinomycetes; order Mycobacteriales; family Mycobacteriaceae; genus Mycobacterium; species Mycobacterium sp. UM_11. The sequence continues at coordinate 2,120 of NZ_LATC01000066.1, forward strand.
GCCAGCAGGCCGGCGAACTGGGCGGCGGGCATGGTGCTGCTCACCGCGTGGATGCCGTTCGACAACGGCCTGCGCCCCGAGCCGATCATCGCCGTCGGCTCGCTGATCACCTACGTGCTGATCGAGCGCTCCATGCGCTACAGCCGGCTGACGCCCGCCGCGCTGGCGGTCATCACCGCGGCGTTCACCCTGGGCGTCCAGCCCACCGGACTGATCGCGGTGGCCGCGCTGGTCGCCGGTGGCCGTCCGATCCTGCGCATCCTGGTCCGGCGGCACCGGCTGGTCGGCACCCTGCCGCTGGTGGCGCCCATGCTGGCCGCGGGCACGGTCATCCTGACGGTGGTGTTCGCCGATCAGACGCTGTCGACGGTGTTGGAAGCCACCAGGATTCGGACCGCGATCGGGCCCAGTCAGGCCTGGTACACCGAGAACCTGCGCTACTACTACCTGATACTGCCCACCGTCGACGGCTCGCTGTCGCGCCGCTTCGGCTTCCTGATCACCGCGCTGTGCCTCTTTACGGCCGTGTTCATCATGTTGCGGCGCAAGCGAATTCCCGGAGTCGCCCGCGGCCCGGCGTGGCGGTTGATGGGTGTCATCTTCGGCACCATGTTCTTCCTGATGTTCACGCCGACCAAGTGGGTGCACCACTTCGGGCTGTTCGCGGCGGTGGGCGCCGCGATGGCCGCACTGACGACGGTGCTGGTGTCGCCCAAGGTGCTGCGCTGGTCGCGCAACCGCATGGCGTTCCTGGCGGCGGTGCTGTTCGTGTTGGCGTTGTGCTTCGCCACCACCAACGGATGGTGGTACGTCTCCAGTTACGGCGTGCCGTTCAACAACAGCATGCCGAAAATCGGCGGAATCACCATCAGCGGAGTCTTTTTCGCGCTCTTCGTGATCGCCGCGGTGTACGCAGCCTGGTTGCACTTCGCGGGCCCCAGCCATGGCGAGGGGCGGCTGGCCCGGGCGCTGACGGCCGCGCCCGTCCCGCTGGCGGCCGGCTTCATGGCGCTGGTGTTCATCGCGTCTATGACGGCCGGGATCGTGCGCCAATACCCCACCTATTCCAACGCCTGGGACAACCTGCGGGAGTTCAGCGGGGGTTGCGGGCTGGCCGACGACGTGCTCGTCGAGCCCGACAGCAACGCCGGCTTCATGACGCCGCTACCGGGAGACTACGGACCGCTGGGCCCGCTGGGCGGAGTCAACCCGACCGGGTTCACCCCCAACGGCGTGCCGGACCGCACCCTGGCCGAGTCGGTCAAGGAAACCTCGGTGCCGCAGCCCGGCACCGACTACGACTGGGACGCGCCGCTCAAGCTGACCACCCCGGGCGTCAACGGGTCGACGGTGCCGCTGCCGTACGGCCTCAACCCCGAGCGGGTTCCGGTGGCCGGCAGCTACACGACCGGGCCGCAACAACAGAGCAGGCTCACCTCCGCGTGGTACCAGCTACCGAAGGCGGACGCCGGGCATCCCCTGGTGGCGGTGACCGCCGCGGGCACGATCACCGGCAACAGCGTGCTGCACCACCACACCACCGGGCAGACCGTCGTGCTGGAGTACGGCAAGCCGGGGCCCGGCGGCGACGTGCTGCCGGCCGGGCGCATCGTGCCCTACGACCTCTACGGCGAACAGCCCAAGGTGTGGCGCAACCTGCGCTTCCCGCGCGCCCAGATACCCGCCGACGCGGTCGCGGTGCGCGTGGTCGCCGAGGACCTGTCCCTGACGCCGGACGACTGGGTCGCGCTGACCCCGCCCCGCGTGCCGGAAGTGCGCTCCCTGCAGGAGTACATCGGTTCGACGCAGCCCGTGTTGATGGACTGGGCGGTCGGGTTGGCGTTCCCGTGCCAGCAGCCGATGCTGCACGTCAACGGAGTCACCGAGATTCCGAAATTCCGGATCACCCCGGACTACAACGCCAAGAAGCAGGACACCGACACCTGGCAGGACGGCGTCAACGGTGGTCTCCTGGGCATCACCGACCTGCTGTTGCGGGCGCACGTGATGTCCACCTATCTGTCCCGCGACTGGGGCCGGGACTGGGGGTCGCTGCGCAAGTTCGACACCATCGCCGACGCGCAGCCCGCCCAGCTCGATCTCGGCACCGCGACCCGCAGCGGCTGGTGGTCGCCGGGCCCAATCCGGATTAAGCCGTGACGATTAATAAAGGCTTTCGCCGTAATTCGGCAGCCGCCAAATAACCGCATAAATTAACGATTGAGTAATTGCCGAGGAAAGGTTTAATTCTGCCAAAGGCGGGCTAATACCTATTGCGCTGTGATCGAGTTCACACGGGACCCAATAGGTGGCATTATGCGCGCGCTGACACGCGTCGGAACATGTGCGGCGGCGATCACCGTGGTGATCACCCCGGCGGCGACGTTCGAAATCACCACGGCCGGCGCCGAGGGCGCCACCACGGTCGTCATGGACAACTACTTGCGGCGCTGCGATTTCAGCCGCGTGGCCGAGGCCCCCAAGGTGCCGAGCCCGATGCTCGGCACCGGTTCGGCGCTGATCCATACCTCCGGCTCACGAGCGGTCGCCGAGGTGCACCTGTACGACGAACCCGAGCCGGGCACCCACTTCGACGTCGGACTCATCCAAATGCCGCGGCCGTCGTCGAGCACCTGCGGACCGGGTGATCCCGGCACCGCCTTCGCCGGGATGGACACCGACGGGGCGGGCAATGGAACGGCGGTCGTGCAAGACACCATTCGGCCCGGCACCACGGGCGTGTGGGTGATTATCGAGCGGGCCAACGGAAACTCGCAGAATCCGGCGGAGTTTTACACCTCCGAGTTCGTCGCGCCCGTCTAACTCCCGCCCCGGCAGCCAGTGCCTTAAGTCCCTATCTCGACGCCGCGGTCGAGTGCTCCGATAAAGGGGTCGCCGAATGACCGGAGTCGGATGAGAGGCACGGCAATGAACGCTCCACAACAGCCCACGACCCCGACACGCTTTTTGTGCCGCGTGCTCGGCCCCTTCCTCGTCGTCGTCGACGTGACGGCGGTGGCCCGCGCCTCCGACATGCAGTCGCTGCTGTCGCAGTTCGAGGCGAACTCGATGTGGACGTTTGTGACCGGCGCCTTCATCCTGCTGCTCGGCCTCACTATCGTTGCCGCGCACCAGAACTGGCGGGGGGCCGCGGCGATCATCGTTTCGCTGCTCGGCTGGCTGATCGTCCTGCGCGGGGTGCTGCTGGTCGCCTTTCCCAAATTCTTCGCCTCGGTGGCCAACGACATGGTCGGCGCGCAAGGCTGGTGGATCGCGCTCTGCGTCGTCTTCGCCTTGGTCGGCCTGTACCTGACCTACGTCGGCTGGGCACCGGCACCGAAACGGCCGACAACTCAAGGGGCGGCGGTCAACCCGGATCTGCCGCGAGCCGCGTGAGCGACCCGGGGCCGCCACCGCACCGGCCAACCGAACGCGCGGGCGACGACGAACTCACCGGTGACATCGGCACCGCGGTACCCGCCGAGTTCGACGCCCCGGAAACCGCCGCGGAGGACGACAGGCCCACCCTGAGCCCGGGCACGGCGCTGCTCATCGTCAAGCGCGGGCCCAACACCGGCTCACGGTTCACCCTGACCCAACCCGTCATGTCCGCGGGCCGGCATCCGGAAAGCGACATCTACCTCGACGACATCACCGTCAGCCGCCGGCACGCCGAATTCCACAGCGCGGGTGGGCAATTCCGTATCATCGACGTGGGCAGCATGAATCACACCTATCTCAACCGGGAGCCCGTCGACGAGGCGGTGCTGGCCGACGGCGACGAAATCCAGATCGGCCGGGTGCGTCTGGTCTTCCTCACCAACGCGTAGCGTTTGTCCCATGAGCGACTACGCCGTAGAGGCGGTGGACAGGCTGCCGTTCTCCACCGAGGAAAAAGCCCAGCGCTACCGGACCGAGAACTACCGCGGGGCCGTCGGTCTCAACTGGTACCTCACCGACCCCACCCTGCAATTCACCATGGCGTACTACCTGCAGCCCGAGGAACTCGCGGTCGTGGAGCCGCACCTGGTGCGCATGGGCGAGCTGATGGGCGGCCCGGTCGCGCGATGGGCGGAAGAGACCGACCACAACCCGCCGCGGCTGGAGCGCTACGACCGGTGGGGACACGACATCAGCCAGGTCGTCATGCCGGCGTCCTTCACCCAGTCCAAGCGCGCGGTCCTGGACGCCCAGCAGGCCCTGCGCGACGACGCGCGCGCCGCCAAGGTGAGCTCGGGCCTGAGCCTGTTCGCGTCCAACTATCTGCTCAACCAGGCGGACATCGGGATGGGGTGCGCGCTGGGCACCGGCGGCGGCATGGTCTCCTCGCTGGTGGCCGCCTACGCGCCGCCCGACGTGCGGGAGCACGTGCTGGCCAGGTTCGCCTCGGGCGAGTGGGCGGGCGAGACCGCGCAGCTGCTGACCGAGCGCACCGGCGGCTCGGACCTGGGCGCGCTGGAGACGACCGCCAAGCGCGCCGGCGACGCGTGGATCCTGAACGGCTTTAAGTGGTTTGCGTCCAACTGCGCCGGCGAGGCGTTCGTCGTGCTGGCCAAGCCGGAGGGCGCCCCCGACTCGACGCGCGGCGTGGCCAACTTCCTGGTGCTGCGCACCCGCCGCGACGGGTCGCGCAACGGGGTGCGGGTGCGCCGCCTGAAGGACAAGCTCGGCACCCGCTCGGTGGCCTCCGGCGAGGTGGAATTCGTTGACGCCGAGGCGTTTCTGCTGTCCGGCGAGCCCACCGGTGAGGCGGGCCCGTCCGACGGCAAGGGGCTGGGTCGCATGATGGAGCTGACCAACGCCGCGCGCCTGGGCATCGCGCTGTTCGGCCTCGGCAACGCACGCCGAGCCTTGGTCGAGTCGCTGTGTTACGCCCGGCGGCGGCACGCGTTCGGCGGCGCGCTCATCGACAAGCCGCTGATGCGGCGCAAGCTCGCCGAGCTGATCGTCGACGTCGAAGCCGCGCAGGCCATGGTTTTCGACGGCACCGGGGCCGCCAACCATCGCCAGCCCCGCGGCATGCGGCAGCGCATCGCGGTGCCGGTCACCAAGCTGAAAGTGTGCCGGCTCGGAATCACCGCGGCATCCGACGCCATCGAAATCCACGGCGGCAACGGCTATATCGAGACCTGGCCGGTGGCCCGGCTGCTGCGCGACGCGCAGGTGAACACCATCTGGGAGGGGCCCGACAACATCCTGTGCCTGGACGTGCGGCGCGGCATCGAGCAGACCCGCGCGCACGAGGCCCTGTTGGCGCGGCTGCGCGACGCGGTGTCGGTCTCCGACGACGACGACACCACCCGGCTGGTCGCCGGGCGCATCGAGGACCTGGACGCGGCGATCACGGCGTGGTCCAAACTGGACCACGACATGGCCGAGGCGCGGCTGTTCCCGTTGGCCCAATTCATGGGCGACGTGTACGCGGGGGCGCTGCTCACCGAGCAGGCCGCCTGGGAGCGCGCCACCCGTGGGGGTGAGCGCAAGGCGCTGGTGGCCCGCCTCTATGCGCAGCGGTACCTCGCGGATCGGGGGGCGCTGCGCGGCATCGACGCCGACTCCGACGAGGCGCTGGAGCGGTTCGACGAACTCGTCTCCGGCGCGTTCACGGGCTAGCGATCACTGGCCGCCGATCGTGTCGTGCGACAAACATCACCCGATCCACGGATTTGATATCGCACGCGATATCAAGTTTCACGGTCGGCGTATGGTCGGAGAGACGCTGCCAGTGTGACGAATGATGTTGCGCGGCAGCCGATCTAGACGAATCGGCCCGTGCTTTCGTGCCGTGCGGAACCACAACCGATTTCGGGATCGTGGTGGAACACCAGGAACCTCTTCAGACCATCGCGCTGCCATCCCAGAACAGGGGCAGACCGCTCCAGGTGCGGTTGTCGATGAAGTGCAGCATTGTTCGCGATGCCTGCGTGAGTTCGTGGTCGTCTCCCAGCAGCCGCGCGCAATCGTCGATCAACCGCCGGGTCCGCTCGCCGGCCGCCTCGAATTCGTGCCCCTCCCAAAACCGCCAGGCCAGGAAATACCGCCACAGCAGGGTCTGGTAGGCGTCATTGCCCGCGGTTCGGGCGCTTCGGGACAGCGCTTTCTTCGCTGCCACAATGTTGTCCATCAACTCGGCGCGCTCGGAGCGCTGCTCGTCGGCATCCTCGGTCACCTTGTCGACCGTGTCTTCGTCGAGGTCTCCCGTGTCCAGCCAGCCCCGCCCCGCGGGCTGGTCGATGCCGCGCTCTTCCGATTCCATGTCGACGTACAAATGGAAGGCAAGATCGCGCACCTCGTCGAGGTCCTGCTCCCACTCGGCGCGCGCCGCTGTGCGTTGTTCGCGCGCAGCGACGCTCAGCGGATGGCCCTCGCCAAGGCCGCGGGCCAGGTCCTCGGCCAGTAGTTCCCACTCGGAGATGCAGTCCACTTCGGTACCCGCCGTTTTCGGCGCCCAAAGCGCACGCACGTAACGCGCCCGCAGGCTGGTTTCAGCGTCATGGCCGAGCGCGTTTTCGGCGGCCGTTATCAGTTCGTCGAGGCTTCTGCAAACGAAATCGGTGACGCCTGTGGCTTCCCCGAGCCACCCCAGCCGCGCCAATTGGGCAGCCAGCGTATCGGGATGCTGCCTTCCCAGGACCTGGCGGCGGTACATGACGACGGGCACCGCGTCCGAGCTGGCGCCGAAAGGGTCACCTAGATCGTAGCGGGCCTGCGCCGCCATGTAGGCCGCCGAAAGCGTCACCTCGTGCTCGACACCGAACGCGCGAGTTTCGGCACCGCACAACCGAACCCAGCGCACCAGCCGGCTTCCGGGATCCTCGTTCGGATACTCGACGTAGGCCACGACATGACTTGCGCGGAGCGTGTCGGGGTGCTCAGCGCCCAGCACGCGAGCCATGGTCGGAACCAGTTCGCGCAGTTGGTCGACCGCACCGACGTCAGCGAGGAGGAAACGCCACCGCGCCACTGCGCCGGCCACCACGAGCGTCTCCGGGTGTTCTGGTCCGAGCACATCGCGACGCATATCGAGTACTGCACCGGCGTCACGGACAGCACCCTCAGTGTCGCCGGCGGTCTGGCGCGCCTCGGCGAGCGCCAGCAGCGCGGCGACAGTCGATTCGTGTTGCGGACCCAGCGTGGCTTGCACCGACTGCCACTTCTGTACTGCTGCCGTGACCGGATCAACCTCGGCCTCTTGGTTTTCCGACATGCAGATCCCCTTGCCTGCCAGGCCGGTTCAACCGGAACGCTAGACCGGGATCAGCCCGTGCTTGCGCGCGGTGCGGAACCACAACTGCTTGTCCCGCAACAGCTTCAGCGACTTGCGCAGCAACAGCCGGGTCTCGTGTGGGTCTATCACGGCGTCGATGAAGCCGCGTTCGGCGGCGGTCCACGGGATGGCCATGTTGAGGTTGTAGCCCTCGATGAAGTCCTTTTTGATCTGCTGCGCCTCGGGCGTCGTCGGGTCGGGGAACCGCTTCATCAGCAGCTGCGCGGCCCCCTCGGCGCCGATCACCGCGATGCGCGCGGTGGGCCACGCGAAGTTGAAGTCGGCGGTCAGCTGGCGGGATCCCATCACGGCGTAGGCGCCGCCGTAGGACTTGCGCACGGTGATCGTCACCTTCGGCACGTCGGCCTCGACCACGGAGTACAGGAAACGGCCGCCGCGCTTGATGATTCCGCGCTTCTCCTCTTCGGCGCCCGGCAGGAAGCCCGGGGTGTCCACCACGAAGACCAGCGGGATGTTGAACGAGTCGCAGAACCGGATGAACCGCGCCGCCTTATCGGAGGCCTCGTTGTCGATCGCCCCCGACATGTGCATGGGCTGATTGGCGATCACCCCCACGGGGTGCCCGTCGACGCGCGCGTATCCGGTGATGATGGCCGGCCCGTGCTGCGCGGCGACGTCGAGGAAGTCGCCGTCGTCGAAGATGCGCAGCAGGATTTCGTGCATGTCGTAGGCCGCGTTGTCGGAGTCCGGCACGATCGCGTCGAGCTCCAGGTCGGTCGGGGTGATCTCCGGCTCCAGGCCGGGGTTGACGATCGGCGGCTTGCCGAAGGTGCTCGACGGCAGGAACGAGAGGAAGTCGCGCACGTACTGGAACGCCTCGGCCTCGGAGTTCACCACCTGGTGGATGTTGCCGTAGCGGGCCTGCGCGTCGGAGCCGCCCAGCTCGTCGAGGGTGACCTCCTCGCCGGTGACCTCGCGGATGACGTCCGGGCCCGTGACGAAGAAGTAGCCCTGGTCTCGCACCGAGACGAGCAGGTCGTCCTGGATGGGCGAATACACCGCTCCCCCGGCGCATTTGCCGAAGATGAGGGAGATCTGCGGCACCAGACCCGACAGCGCCTCGTGCCGGCGGCCCAACTCGGCGTACCACGCCAGCGAGGTGACCGCGTCCTGGATCCGGGCCCCGCCGGAGTCCTGGATGCCGATGATCGGGCAGGCGACCATCGCGCACCACTCCATCAGCCGGGCGACCTTGCGGCCGAACATCTCGCCGACCGTGCCCTGGAAGACGGTCTGATCGTGGGAGAACACCCCGACCGGCCGGCCGTCGATCATGGCGTGCCCGGTGACGCACCCGTCGCCGTAGAGCGCGTTCGGGTCGTTCGGCGTCTTGGCCAACGCCCCGACTTCCATGAACGTGCCCGGGTCGACCAGCGCGTGGATGCGGGCGCGGGCGCTGGGGATGCCCTTCTTCTCGCGCTTGGCCGCGGCCTTCTCGCCGCCGGGCTCCATGGCCCGCTCCAGACGAACGTGTAGCTCGGCCAGCTTTTCGGCTGTCGTGTGAGCGCGAGAAGGTTCCGCACCGGTCACTACTTGCCCACCTCACTCGTCCGGCGGCGCCCCGCCTCGATGTTGTCCAACGCCTCGGTCAGGTGTGCACCCACCTTGGCGATGATCGGCTCGTCGATGGCCTGGATGTGCTCGCCACCGATCGGCACCACCTCGAGGTCGGCCACGTACTCGCCCCAGCCGCCGTCCGGCTGGCGGATGGCGTACCGAGGCTCGAACTCGATGACGTCGTCATGGTAGCGATCGGCCATGTAGAGCGTGACGTGGCCGTCGTAGGGCTCGATCTGGACCGTCTCGAGCGCCCGGTTGTCCAGGTAGGAGGTGCGCTGGTGCTCGATGATCCCGCCGGGCACCTGCACGCCGCTCTGCTGGACGATCTCCAGCACGAACTTCACCTGGCCTTCGTCGTCGAGCTCCTCGAGATGCTCGTACGGGATCGCGGGGATCTCGACGTTGAAGGTGCGCTCGGCGAACCGCGCGTAGCGGTCCCAGCGCTTGCGGGTCTCTTCCTTGGTCTGCGGGATCTCCTCGCCGGCCCGGACGGTGTCGATCATGCCGACGAACGCGACGTTCGCGCCCATCCGCTTGAGCCCGATCGCGCAGGCGTAGGCCAAGGCACCACCGAGTGACCAGCCGACCAGGACGAACGGCTTGTCCCCGTTCAGCTCCAGCAGCTTGGGCACGTACTGGGCGGCCCGTTCCTGCACGGTGCCTTCGACGCGCTCCAGGCCGTACATCGGGGTGTCCGCCGGCAGCCGGTTGAGCAGCGGCTCGTACACCACCGTCGAACCGCCGGCCGGGTGGAACACGAAAACCGGTACCTGCGAATCGTTTTGCGGCGCCCGGATGGTGCGGACGAAGCCGTCGATCACGCCGGCCTCCAGGTAGTCCCGCACCTTCTCGGCCAGCGCCTCGATGGTCTGCGACGCCAGCACGTCCTCGGCGGTGATCGTCCCCTCGGCGCGCTCGGAGAGGCGCTGGGCCATCTTGGCGGCCTGCTCGTCGCTGAGCTTGGGCAGCGGGTTGAAGATGCCGCCCGGCGACTTGCCTGTGACGATCGCCCACGTCGCAAAGGTGACCCGCTCGGCGGCGTCGCGTGGTGGCACGTCCGAGTTGAGCGCCTTGGCGACCGCCTCCTGGTTGAGCGCCTGGGCGGCGCCGGCCAGGTTGGGCTGCTTGCCGTTCGGGGTCGGGCCCGACGGGTCCGTCGGCGGCGGGGGGATCGGCATATCCGACGCCGGGGGTGGCGGCGCGGCCTGTGTTTCGGGCTCGGCCTGCGGGTCGGGCGCGGGCGCCGCCACGGTGGCCGGCGTCGCCCCACTCAACAGCTGCGCCTGCTCCTTGGCGATCTCCTCGGGCGTCAGCGTCTGCTGGTGCTCGTGCAGCTGCTCGACCTCGTCGCGGTGCTCGACCGCGTACTCGATCAGCTTCTCCACGGCGTAGAGGTTCGCGTCGCGCACCGCCGTCAGCTGGATCGGCGGCAGGTCGAAGTCGTACTCGACGCGGTTCTTGATGCGTACGGCCATCAGCGAGTCCAGGCCCAGCTCGATCAGCGGCACCTCCCACGGCAGGTCCTCGGGCTCGTAACCCATGGCCGCGCCGACGATCGTGCCGAGGCGGTCCGCGATGGTCTCCCCGGAGTCCGGCGACCACTTGCCCATGTCCGCCGAGAAGTACCGGTTGGTCAGGCTGTCGGTCAGGGTCTCGGCCTCCGGCTCGTCCCCGCTCGCCTCCGGCTCGGCCACCGCCCCGTTGGTCGGCGCCTCGATGACCGCGCCGGCGCCGACGGCGGCGGGCAGGGCGACGCCTTGTTGCCCGGATCGCGCCACCAGCGCGTCGTAGACCAGCGTGAAGGACTCGTCGATGCGCGCGTGCACCTGGACCGACGCGCCGCCGGGGTGGCGGGTCAGCGTCGTCACCAGCCGGGCGCCCTCGCCCGGCACCGCACGCTGCTCGGCGGCGGCCAGCTGAGCGTCCGGAAGGACCGCTGCCGCAGCGGTTTTCACCAATGCCGCCAGGTCGGTCGCGCCGCGTGGCTTGTACTCCCACACGTGCCGGCCGTCCGGCAGCGCGACGTGGTTGCCGGGCATCATCACCGACGCGTCGCCGGAGAAGTGGGCGTCGAGCCAGTGTTCCTTGCGCTTGAAACGAGTCGGTGGGATGTTCGCGTAATCGGCCGGTCCGGTGGCTCGGCTGAACAGCGTCCAGATGTCGAGGTCGTGGCCGTGCACGTAGAGCTGGGCCATGGCCGAGATCATCGACTCGACGTCGTCCTGCTTTTTGGCGAGCGTCGGAATCAATTGGGCGTCATGAAGACCCGCGGCCGCGGTGGTCAGGCCGATCTGCATCAGCGCCACCGGGTTGGGCGCGAGCTCCAGGAAGGTGGTGTGGCCGCTGTCGACGGCGTTGCGAACACCGTGGGTGAAGTAAACCGAGTGACGCATTCCCTTGACCCAGTACGCGACATCGTGGATCGGCTCGCCGCCGGGCTTGATGTAGCTGCCCTCGTGCACGGTCGAGAAGATTCCGACGCTCGGGCTCATCGGCTCGATGCCCTGCAGCTCGGCGGAGAATTCGCCGAGCAGCGGGTCCATCTGCGATGTGTGCCCGGCGCCCTTGGTCTGCAGCTTGCGGGCGAAGCGGCCCTCGGCCTCGCAGCGGGCGACGATCGCGTCGATCTGCTCGGGCGGGCCGCCGATGACGGTCTGACTGGGCGCGGCGTAGACGCACACCTCCAGGCCGGGGAAGTCGCCGAACACGTTTTTCAGCTCGTCGGCGGAGTACTCGACGAGCGCCATCAGCCGGATGTACTCGCCGAACAGCATCGCCTCGCCCTCGCCCATCAGGTGTGAACGCGAGGCGATGACGCGCGCCGCGTCCGCCAGGGACAGGCCGCCGGAGAAGTAGGCCGACGCGGGCTCGCCGAGCGACTGACCAATCACCGCAGCGGGTTTGGCGCCGTGGTGCTTGAGCAGCTCACCCAGCGCAATCTGGATCGCGAAGATCACGACGTTGGAAGTCTCGATGCCGTACTCGTGCGAGTCGTCGAGGATCAGTTCGAGCACCGAGTATCCGCGCTCGTCCTGAATCAGCGCGTCGACCTTCTCGATCCACTCGGCGAAGACCTCGTTGCGCAGGTACAGGTTCTTGCCCATCTTGCGGTGCTGCGCACCGAATCCGGCCATCGCCCACACCGGGCCGTTGGTCACCGGGCCGTCGACGCTGAACACGCCCGGCCGCTGCTTGCCCTCGGCGACCGCGCGCAGGCCCTTGATGGCCTCCTCGTGGTCATGGGCCAGCACCACCGCGCGCGAACGGCCGTGGTTGCGGCGCGACAGCGCCCGCCCGATGGACTCCAGTGAGGAGGCCTGGCCTTCGGGGCTTTCCATCCAGTCGGCCAGCTCGGCGGCGGCGGCCTTCTTGCGCGAGGTCAGGAAGGCCGACACGGCGAGCGGGATCAGCGGCTTGGTCGGCTCCTCGGCCTCCCGGGCCGCGAGCTCTTCCAGCGCAATCTCTTTGAGCCGCAACGCCTCCTCGGTGACGCCCGGAAGCTCATACTCTTCCTCGGGCGCCTCGGCGTCGGGGATGATGTTGCCGAAGTCGTCGAACCGTAGCGCGTGGCCTTCCATCGTTGGCGCGTCAGCGGTTTCAGAGGCTTTTTCGGCTTCGGCCTGCGGCTCGGGTTCCGGCGCCTCCTTTTCCACGACGTCGCGGGGCAGCACCTCGCGCACCACCAGGTGCGCGTTGGCCCCACCGAACCCGAAGCTGGACCCCCCGGCCAGCGCGTAGCCGCCGTAGCGCGGCCAATCGGTCGCGGTGTCAACGACTTTCAGGCGCATCCCGTCGAAGTCGATGTACGGGCTGGGGCCGGCGAAGTTGATCGACGGCGGCAGCTTGTCGTGCTGCAGCGCCAGCACCACCTTGGCCAGGCTCGCGGCACCCGCGGCCGACTCCAGGTGGCCCACATTGGTTTTCACCGCACCCAGCAGCGCCGGGCGGTCGGCCGGACGTCCGCGGCCGACGACGCGGCCCAGAGCCTCGGCCTCGATCGGGTCGCCCAGGACGGTCCCGGTGCCGTGCGCCTCGATGTAGTCGACGGTGCGCGGGTCGATGCCCGCGTCCTTGTAGGCCCGGCGCAGCACGTCGGCCTGCGCGTCCTGGTTGGGCGCGATCAGGCCGTTGGACCGGCCGTCGTGGTTGACCGCGCTGCCGGCGATCACGGCGAGAATCTGGTCGCCGTCGCGGCGGGCGTCGTCGACCCGCTTGAGCACCAGCATGCCGCCGCCCTCGGAGCGGGTGTAGCCGTCGGCGTCCGAAGAGAACGACTTGATCCGGCCGTCGGGCGACAGCACCTGGCCGATCTCGTCGAAACCGAGCGTCACCACCGGGGTGACCAACGCGTTGACGCCACCGGCGACGGCCACGTCGCACTCGCCGTTGCGCAGCGCCTGCACCGCCTGATGGGCGGCCACCAGCGAGCTCGAGCAGGCAGTGTCGACGGCGACCGACGGGCCGCGGAAGTCGTAGAAGTAGGACACCCGGTTGGCGATGATCGACGTCGCCGTGCCGGTGATCGCGTACGGGTGCGCGACGGTCGGGTCGGACACCGCCAGGAAGCTGTAGTCGTTGTTGGAGACGCCGACGTACACGCCGACCGATCCGCCGCGCAGGCTCGACGCCGGAATGCGGGCATGCTCGAGCGCCTCCCAGGTCAGCTCGAGGGCCATCCGCTGCTGCGGGTCGATGTTGTCGGCCTCGGTCTTGGCGACCGCGAAGAACTCGGAGTCGAAGCCCTTGATGTCCTTCAGGTAGCCGCCGCGGGTGCGGGCGTTGGCCAGCCGCTCGGCCAGCCGCGGCTCCTCGAGGAACTCAGACCAGCGGCCCTCGGGCAGGTCGGTGATGGCGTCGCGACCCTCCATCAGCGCCTGCCACGTCTCCTCGGGGGAGTTCATGTCGCCGGGGAGCCGGGTGGACAGGCCGACGATCGCGATGTCGACGCGTTCGGCCGGGCCGTTGCGCGTCCAGTCGGCGACGTCGTCACCGCTGGTGTCGATCTCGGGCTCGCCCTCGATGATGCGGGTGGCCAGCGACTCGATGGTCGGATGCTGGAAGGCCACCGCGACCGACAGGGTGACACCGGTCATGTCTTCGATGTCGGCGGCCATCGCCACGGCGTCGCGGGACGACAGGCCGAGCTCGACCATCGGCACCGACTCGTCGATGTCGTCCGGCGACTTCCCGACGGCCTTGCCCACCCAGTTGCGCAGCCACTCGCGCATCTCGGGGACCGTCATTTTGCGCCGCTCCTCCTCATCGCTCCGCTCTGCATCGTCGCCGGCGCGCATTTCGGTCTTCTTGGCGGGCAGATTCTCCTGCGGGTCCTGGGGATCGTCTAATTCAGCCATGGTTCCTGGGTTCAGTCGTTAGCGCCGGCGAAGGCCGTCGGCGATCCGACGCCGCTACGCAGGCTGCCGTCGAGGTAGGCGGCGCGGCACGCGCGGCGCCCGATCTTGCCGCTGGAGGTACGCGGGATCGTTCCCGCCTGCACCAGCAGCAGGTCGCGGATGGTCACCCCGTGCCGGACGGCGATGGCCGCCCGGATCTCGTCCGCGATCGGCTGGTAGTCGAGCTTGTGCGTGCCGGGAGCGCGCTCGGCCACGATCACCAGCTGCTCGGAGCTGTCCTCGGGGTCGTACTTGAGGCCGGTGTGCGGGTTGTCGAACACCACCTGCGGCAGCTGGTTAGCCGGGACCGAGAACGCGGCCACGTAGCCGGTGCGCAGGGCGCGGCTGGCCTCCTGCGCCGAGTACTCGAGGTCCTGCGGGTAGTGGTTGCGGCCGTCGATGATGACGAGGTCCTTGATCCGGCCCGCGATGTAGAGGTGGCCCTTGTGGTAGGTGCCGTAGTCGCCGGTCCGCACCCACATGCCGTCGTCCGGGGCGCCCTCGGCGTGCGACTGGCTGATGCGCGACTTGAGCAGGTTGCGGAACGTCTCGGTGGTCTCGTCTTCCCTGCCCCAGTAGCCGGTGCCCATGTTGTTGCCGTGCAGCCAGATCTCGCCGATCTGCCCGTCCGGTAGCTCGCTGGCGGTGTCGGGGTCGACGATGACGGCCCACTCGTCGACGCCGATGATGCCGGCGGAAACCTGCGCGACGGCCGTGGGCGCATCGGGGGCGACCTCGACGAAGCGCTGCTTGTTCAGCTCGTCGCGGTCGACGTGGATGACCGTGGGCGCCTCGTCCATGGGCGTGGTGGAAACGAACAGGGTGGCCTCGGCCAGGCCGTAGGACGGCTTGATCGCGGTCTCGCGCAGGCCGTACGGCTTGAACGCCTCGTAGAACTTGCGCATCGACGCCGGGGACACCGGCTCGCTGCCGTTGAGGATCGCCTTGACGTTGCTCAGGTCCAGCGGTGGCTCGCCGTCCTTGGGCACGCCGCGCACCGCGGCGTGCTCGAACGCGAAGTTCGGGGCGACGGTGACGACCTCACAGTTCGGGGCGTCTTCGGGCTTGCGCGCCATCTCCCGAATCCAGCGGCCGGGCCGGCGCACGAACGCGGCCGGGGTCATGAACGTGAAGTTGTAGCCGAGTACCGGCGACAGCAGCGCCGTGATCAGGCCCATATCGTGGAAGAACGGCAGCCAGGACAGGCCCCGGTCGCCCTCCTTGCCCTCGAGACCGTTGAGCACCTGCAGCACGTTGGTGGGCAGGTTCAGATGGGTGATCTGCACGCCGGTCGGGGTGCGGGTGGAGCCGGAGGTGTACTGCAGGTAAGCGATGGTGTTCTCGTCGGCCTCGGGCTCGACCCAGGTGGACGCCACCTCGTCGGGCACCGCGTCGACGGCGATCACGCGGGGCCGTTCCTTGGCCGAGCGCGCGCGGATGAATTTGCGGACGCCTTCCGCGGCCTCGGTGGTGGTCAGGATGGTCGACGGCGTGCAGTCGTCGAGCACCGCGTGCAGCCGGCCCACGTGGCCCGGCTCGTTCGGGTCGAACAGCGGCACCGCGATCCGGCCGGCGTACAGCGCGCCGAAGAAGGCGATGAGGTAGTCCAGGTTCTGCGGGCACAGGATGGCGATGCGGTCACCCGGCTGGGTGACCTGCTGCAGCCGGGCGCCCACCGCCCTGTTGCGGGCGCTGAAGTCGCGCCACACGATGTCGCGGTACACCCCATCGCGCTCGGTGGAGTAGTCGATGAAACGGTAGGACAGCTTGTCGCCGCGAACCCTCGCCCATTTCTCAACGTGCTTGACCAGGTTGGTGTTATCCGGGAACCTGATCTTTCCATTCACGATGAACGGGTTGTGGTACGGCATTCCGCTCTCCTGTCACGCCTGTTTAAGTCGGCGCCACGCCGACTTTCGTCCTATGGTCGGCGACGCCGACGGTTTCCCATCTCGACCGCGGGCCAGTCCTCGCGCGGCGCCACGGGCGCCGGCCTCCTGCTCATCCCAGGCCGGCTTCAACCAGGACCGGGTCCGCGACAAAGTCTCTAGCTCTTAAATTCCTCTTAATGTTAAGGGGCGGCCCGCAGCACACCAAATCACAAGGTACCGCTGATCTGCACCGGCAACGGGCTCCAAACCGCTGTGTCCCGCGGCCGGTCATCCATGTTTGGGGTGCGGCGCGTTGGTGATCAGTCCTTGCACCCAGTTCAGCGTCCAATCCGTCGCGGGCTGCCCGTCCAGATTCCAGAACTGGGTCGTCGCGTACAACGCGTGAATGGGCTGGCCGGCCCCGCCGGCCAGGGTGTTGAGCGTATTCGGCAGGTTGGCCACGCTGAACGCCTCGTCGGGGGCGGCGCAGATCAGGTCGCCCGGCGCGCAGATCTCGTTGGTCTTGTCGTTGAGCGCGCCGAATCCGCCGGGCCGCGCCCCGGTCATGGTCAGGCCCAGCCCGGACAGCACCGGCACCTCGTGCAGGGTGACCTCGGCGCCCTGCCCTGGCGGGTTGGGCCCGATGTCCTTGCCCACGTCGGGCTGGCGGCGGCCGTCCGCGATCAACGTCACACCCAGAACCAGGTCGTCATCGACCGGCCCGCGGCCGTTGCCGATATCGCTGGCGATGTCACCGGCGATCACCGCGCCCTGGGAGAAGCCCATCAGGACGTAGCTCGTCAGCGGGCACTTGGCGTTCATGTCCGTCATCGCCTGGACCGTCGCGCGGGTGCCCTCGGCGCGGCTTTCGTTGTACGACATCTGGGTGTCACCGCTGAGCGGGTTGTGGAACTGCGCGGTGTAGGGGGTGGTGTACACCTGCACCCGCGACGCGGGGAACTGCTGGGTGATCGACGCGGTCACCTTGTGCAGCAACGCGTTGGGGAATTGCATCGGGTTGAGCGGATCGTCCTGCGGGGCCGATTCCCAGGTGCCGGGGACGTTGACCAACTGGACATCCGGGCAGGACGCGTCCTGCGAGGCGGGCCGCGGCTTGTGCGGATGGGTGGTCGTGGACGGCGACGGCAGCACGCCGGGCGGCACCGCGCTGGGCGGCGATTCGCGGCCACGCAGCATGACGACCACGAGCACGATCACCAACAACACGACGCCCGCCATCGCCAGGGCGGCGGTCCAGGCGAGGGCTCGGTGGCGCTTGCGCCGGGCGTCGGTAGCCATGTTCTCCTGCTAACAGAGTCGGTGGATCGCAGCGAAATGGTCCTCCGACCCCCGCCGCACCCCCTACACGGTACCGGCTCGCAGGAGCGGGTCAGCCGGGCAGCGACCCGCTACCGAAATGGCGATCGCCGCTACCGAAATGGCGCCGACCCGCGGCGCCCGGCTTCGCCGCGCTTGCGATCGCCGCTACCGAATGGCGCCGACGATGTCCCCCGACATCGCGCCCAACTGCCCCGACCACGAGCCCCAGCCGTTGTCGCCGCCGCCGGGGAAGTCGAAGTGACCGTTGTGCCCGCCGTTGCTGCGGTACTGCTGGTAGAACTCGCGGGAGCTGCCCATGGCCGCGCCGGCCTGGCCGATCATCGCGGCGTCGTCGCCGCCCATGTTGGTCGGGCTGTAGACCCACACGCGGGTGTTGTTCTGCGCCAGCAGCGAGGCGTGGACGTAGGGGTCGTGCCACTTCCACCGGCCCAGCTGGGGTGCGCCCCACATGCCGTTGCCGTCGACGCCGCCGAACTGCTGCAGCCCGGCCAGGATGGCGCCGTTGTAGTTGGTGCTCGACGGGTACAGGAAGCCCGACAGCGAGCCGGCAAAACCGAAGCGGTCGGGGTGGAACGCGGCGAGCGCCATCGCGCCGTAGCCGCCCTGCGAGGCGCCGACGGCGGCGTGGCCACCGGGCGCCAGGCCCTTGTTGGCGGCCAGCCAGTTCGGCAGCTCGCTGGACAGGAACGTGTCCCACTGCTTGCTGCCGTCCTGCTCCCAGTTGGTGTACATGCTCCAGGCCCCGCCCGCGGGCGCCACCACCGAGATCCCCTTGCCGCCCAGCGTGTTCATCGCATTGCCCGCGGTGACCCAGTTGCTAACGTCCGGGGCCGCGTTGAAGGCGTCCAGCAGATAGACCGCGTGCGGTCCGCCCGCCAGGAAGGCCACCGGGATGTCGCGGCCCATCGCCGCCGACGGCACCATCAGGCTCTCGTACCCCGCCGCCCTGGCCTTGCCGGCCGGTCCGCCCGTCACGACGACACCGATCAAGGCGACCGCCAGCGCGGCCACGCAGACCGCCCGAAGAAGCGCCGACATACCCCGCACGACCCTCATGTCCACCCTCCATCGTCTAGTCGCTGTCTGCACATTAGCCAGCGCCGTAGTTCCCCCGCCCGCGGGGTAGTGAAACAAATCACACACCAAAACCACTGGCGGCGGAAACCCCGAGGGGTTCCCGCCGCCAGTCGCGTGATTTTTAGGGCTTAGGTGCCCTGGCCGTTGGTGCCGTTTCCGGCGGCCGCAGCGGCCGTGGCCGGCCCGGCGCCCGGGGTGGCACCCAGCGCCGACTGCAGGTCAGGCTTCATCGCCTGCAGCTGCGCGCCCCAGTAGGGCCAGTCGTGGGTGCCGTTGGCGTCGAAGTTCCACACCGCGTTGTTGCCACCGGCGGCCTTGTACGCGTCCTGGAACTTTAGGTTGGAGGTCCGCACGAAGCCCTCGAGGAACTTGGCGGGCAGGTTGTCGCCACCGAGGTCGGACGGCTTGCCGTTACCGCAGTACACCCAGATCCGGGTGTTGTTGGCGACGAGCTTGCTGACCTGCAGCGACGGGTCGTTGCGCGCCCAGGCCGGGTCGCTCGACGGGCCCCACATGTCGTCCTTCTTGTAGCCACCGGCGTCACCCATGGCGAGGCCGATCAGCGACGGGCCCATGCCCTGCGACGGGTCCAGCAGCGCCGACAGCGAGCCGGCGTAAACGAACTGGTTCGGGTGGTACGCGGCGAGGATCAGCGCCGACGACCCGGCCATCGACAGACCGACGGCGGCGTTGTTGGTCGACTTGACCTGCTTCTGCGCGGACAGGTACGCCGGCAGCTCGCTGGTCAGGAAGGTCTCCCACTTGTAGGTGGTGCAGCCGGCCTTACCGCAGGCGGGCTTGTACCAGTCGGAGTAGAAGCTGGACTGACCACCGACGGGCATGACGACCGAAATGCCGGACTGGTTGTACCACTCGAACGCCGGGGTGTTGATGTCCCAGCCGTTGAAGTCGTCCTGCGCGCGCATTCCGTCGAGCAGGTACAGCGCGGGCGAGTTGGCGCCACCGCTTTGGAACTGCACCTTGATGTCGCGGCCCATCGCCGCGGAAGGAACCTGCAGGTATTCCACCGGCAGACCGGGGCGCGAGAAGGCACCAGCGGTCGCCGAGCCCCCCACGGCGCCAATCAGGCCCGAGAGCAGCGCCGCGCCTGCGGCCGCCACCACGAGCCGCCGCGGCATGCCGGCCACGGCGCCGCGAAACCTGTCGACAAGCGTCATCCTTGCTTCCTCATCCTTCTTCGGCGCGCCCGTCATCCGGACGCGTCATGTGTGGGTCGTACTGCATACGATCTCCGCGCAGCAGTGCCCGTGTAGTCAACCACACCTTGAACCGTCGAGTCGCATCGAGGCGGGCCCGCAGAGCGCAATTCGGCCCCCGTCACCCGGCGTGTTCAAGGCGAAACCACGACGGCGTAAACGGCGTTTCCGCATGTGCTTGCGCACTATGGCCAGCAGGTTGAGCCCGAAATGTGATGTTGCTGGGAATTTTTCATTCGGCACGGTTCGTAACGATTTTGAGATCGGCCGAAAATTCTTCTGCGCGGGCCTTACTCGCGTGGTGGAGGTGGCGCCTCGGCGGGCACCGGCAGCCCGCATCTGGCGAGCTCGTAGCGCGGCACGCGGTCGATCCGGTACGTGGTGAATTCATAGGAATGCAGCAGGTTGGACAGGAACCGGTGGGGCGTCATGGGCGCGCGCACCGAACTCAGCACGGCCTGCGTCTCGGGGCATTTCAGGGCCGCTACCGCCTCCGCGACCCATTGCTCGTCCAGATAACCCGGAACACCGGGATGCACCTTCACCCACGGGCCGTCGGCGATCACCCAATCGGGGAAGAGGTTCTTGTCGTGCCCGATGCGGCCGTGCTGCAGCCGTTCCGTGTGCTGCGCAAGCGGATTCGCCAACCCGATCTGGTCGATCACCCGGACGTCGAGGCCGACGTTCATGCCCACCATGCCGAGGTTGGTGAAAAACACTGCGTGCTGGGGCTTTTGGGGGGCGCTACCCGGTGGCGGCTGGGCCATCGGCACCAGGTCCCACTGGATGTAATTGCCCGACGGCAGCAGTAAGGCCCCCTCCGGGGTGTTGTCCAGCGCGGTCAGGATGGCCGCCATCCGCGGATAGCCCAGGTAGTCGGCCGCGGTCAGCGGATGCGCGTGGCCGGTGGCCTGGGCGTAGAAGCGCCGCTCGTCGACGATTCCGGAGTAGGTGACGTGGGTGGCGTCGTCGCCCATCCCCGGCGAGTTCGCCGCCCACAGCGACCAGCCGGCCAGACCCAGCCACAGCGCGCTCGCCGCCCCGGCCACCCAGTACCCCGTCTCCCGCGAGTAGTCCTGGCCGTCCGGAATGGCCACCGGGATGACGGCGACCGGGGCCAGCAAACAGAACAGCGGTGCCAGCAGCACCCGTCCGTGCATGAAGTCGCCGCCTTGGCGGATCCAGTAGAGCGCCTGGATCAGACCGCTCACCAGGACGAAGGCCACCACCGCCGGGGGGCTCTGGACGGCCCGGGCCAGCCGCCCGTAGTCGGGGGCCAACGCGGGACGCAGGAACGAGGGCCGGCGGCGCGCGGCCAGCAGCAGCACGCCGAGCGGCACCAGGAGCACCACCGGCACCCATACCGCGTAGGGCGCGTCGAAGTTGGCCAGGTAGATCATGCCCTGCGACCACTTGTCGCCGGCCGCATCCTTGGCCAGGGCGGTCCCGGGGACCAGCAGGCCGTAGTA
The DNA here is from genome assembly GCF_001414075.1 of Mycobacterium sp. UM_11. Taxonomy (NCBI): domain Bacteria; kingdom Bacillati; phylum Actinomycetota; class Actinomycetes; order Mycobacteriales; family Mycobacteriaceae; genus Mycobacterium; species Mycobacterium sp. UM_11. The sequence continues at coordinate 23,336 of NZ_LATC01000066.1, forward strand.
ACCCATCCGGAAGATCTCGTAACCGACGGGCAGCAATCCGCCGGCGACCACGATCAGCGCCCGACGGCGCCAGCCGCGCGCGGCGACCAGCATCATGATCAGCGCCAGCCCACCCATCAGCGCCAGATCGGGCCGGACCAGGACGCTGAATCCGGCGACGAACGCCAGCGCGCCGACGAAGATCGGGCGATCGGGGCGGTTGCGCACCGGCTGCGCCCAGCAGACCATCATCCACCACAGCAAACCGAGATAGGCCAGCACCAGCCCGCTCTCCAGACCGGAGGTGGCGAAGTCACGAGCCGGCGGCAGCGCGACGTAGACCAGCGCGCCGGCCGGCAGCATCAGGGCCCTGCGGCCGCGCAGGCTGGGCGCGTACAACCGCGCGGCCCCCAGCATCAGCAGCGCCGCGCCCAGGACCGAAAGCGTCAAAGCCAGCGCCAGCGCCACGTATTCCATCCGCATCGGACCGCCCACCCAGGCCCCGGCGTACATCAGGTAGGTCCAGGCGGTCGACGTGTTGGCCTCCACCCGCTCGCCCTGGTTGAACACCGGCCCGTTGCCGGCGAGCAGGTTGCGCACGGTGCGCAACACGATGAGCCCGTCGTCGGCGATCCAGCGGCGTTGCCAAGCGCCCCAACCGAACAGGACGACGACCACCACCACGCTGACCCACAGGCTGACCCGCACCATCGGGGTGTAGGGGAACACCGGCCAACCCAACCGCCTGATGACCGGCCGGCCGCGCATCATCCGCGCTTTGAGGGCCTGCAGTTCGGGGCTAGCCGAAGGCAACGGCGGCTCCAACTGTCGCGATCCACGTCACCGCCAGCAGCTGCAACACCCGATCCCGCAACGCGATGTCCTCGGGCTCGCCGGCCAGCCCGCCGTCCACGTCGACCGCGTAGCGCAGGATCGCGATGGTGAACGGCACCATGGAGACCACAAACCAGCCCGCCGCGCCGTGTTCCCGGTCGAAGGCCCACAGCCCGTAGCAGACCACCAGCGCCGTGGCCGACAGCGTCCAGACGAACCGCAGGTAGGTGCTCGTGTAGTTCTCCAGGGCCTTGCGGATCTTGGCCCCCGTGCGCTCGGCCAGTTGCAGCTCGGCGTACCGCTTGCCGGCCACCATGAACAGCGACCCGAACGCCATCACCAACAGGAACCACTGGGTGAGGCGGATGTCGGTGGCCGCGCCGCCGGCGATGGCCCGCAGCAGATACGCCGAGGACACGATGCAAATGTCCATCACCGCTTGGTGTTTCAGGCCGTAGCAGTAACCCAGTTGCATCGCGAGGTAGACGGCCATCACCAGCGCCAGGTTGGGGGTGATCCACCAGCCGATCGCCAGCGAGGCGACGCCGAGCACCACCGCAAGGGCGTAGGCCAGCCACTCCGGCACCACACCCGCGGCGATCGGGCGGAACCTCTTGGTCGGGTGCTCGCGGTCGGCCTCGACGTCGCGCACGTCGTTGATCAGGTAGATCGACGACGCCGCCAGGCAGAACGCGACGAACGCGCCCAAGGCCGGGTAGGCCTTGTCCAGCACGTCGTGCAAGTGGTAGCGCACCGGCCCGCCCAGCGCGGCCAGCGGCGCGGCCAGCACCAGCACGTTCTTCACCCACTGCCGCGGGCGGATCGCCTTGACGACCCCGAGCACCACGTTGCCCGACGGCCCGGCCACCACGTCCTCACTCATTCGCCCACACCTTTCCCCGCCCGGCCCTGGAGCCGAACCGCGATTCGCGCGACGGTGGCGCCCAGGGCGATGCCGCACGCCACGTCGCTGGGATAGTGCACGCCCAGCAGCATCCGCGACAACGCCATCGGGGGAACCAGCAGGGCCGGCAGCGGCAGACCGGTGATCCGTCCCATCAGGATGGCCGCGGCGGTGGTCGAGGTGGCGTGCGCCGACGGGAAACTGAGCTGGCTGGGCGTGCCGACGTTGACCACGACGGCCGGATCGTGCGGCCGCTTGCGCCGCACCACCCGCTTGACCACCACGGCGGCGGCGTGCGCGGCGAACGCGCCGGCCCCGGCCACCAGCCAATCCCAGCGCCGCTTCGGCATCAGCAGGGCGCCGACCGCCGCCACGGCCAGCCACCCGATGCTGTGCTCGCCGAAGTGGGACAGGCCGCGTGCCACGGTCAGCACGCCGGGGCGGTCGGCCAGCGCGGATTGCACCGCCACCAGGGCCGCTACCTCACCGCGCGGGGGGACCGATTCAGGCATGCTCTCGCTCGGCGTGCGCGGGCAGCAGCGCCGTCTCCCACTTCTGCTTGCTGGACAGCACCGGCAACGCGTCCCGATAGATCTTGCGCATCTCGTCGAACCGGCTCGCCAGCCGGCGCTGCCGGCGCAGCGAGGCGAACAGCAGCCGGAACATCTTGCGCCGATCGCGTTGCCGGTAGACCACCCCGCACCCGTCGGCCGTCGTCACGGTGACGCCGTCGACCGTGCACAGCCGGAACCAGCGGGCGTCCTGGGTGGGCACGTTGTACTGCGGACGCCGGTGGGCTTCGGGGTCGGCCTTGGTCGCGTTGTGCGCGATGCCGCGGGCCAGCCGGTAACCGATCGACACCGGGTTCACCGGCGGCTTCATCGCCTTGGTCTTGTTCGACGGCGTCGGCAGCTCGCTGGCCGCCGGCAGCACGACCGCGTCCGGGTATTCCTTGCGCAGCCGGTGCACCTCGGGCAGCGCGGATTCCAGGATCGAGAAGATGTGCTCGGGGCCGGCCAGGAAGTCGTCGATGGCCCGGTTCTGGATCGCCACGGTCGAATATTCAAGGCAAGCAAGGTGTTTCAGCGTGGCCTTGAGATGGCTGCGGACCAGTCCGGTGATGTCACCGTCCCAATGCATGGCGGCGACCACCAGCCGGTTGCGCAGATGGAAGTACGCCTGCCAGTCGATGGCGTCATCCTTGTCGCTCCAGGCCATGTGCCAGATCGCCGCGCCGGGCAGCGTGACGGTCGGATACCCGTGCTCACCGGCGCGCAGACCGTATTCGGCGTCGTCCCATTTGATGAACAGCGGCAGCGGTTGGCCCAGTTCCTCGGCGACCTGCCGCGGGATCATGCACGTCCACCAGCCGTTGAAGTCGACGTCGATCCGTCGGTGCAGCAGTGCGCTGCGAGAGCTCTTGTCGTTCAACGGAAATTCCGCGAAATCGTGGTCGTACTCGGCGTGCGGCGCGGCGGTCCACATGAAGTTGGACTGGTTGACCACCTCGCCCATGATGTGCAGGTGCGACGGCTCCTGCAGGTTGAGCATCTGGCCGCCGATCAGCATCGGCCTCTTGGCGAAGCGGTGCAACGCCAGCACCCGCAGGATCGAGTCGGGCTCGATGCGGATGTCGTCGTCCATGAACAGAATCTGTTGGCAGTCCGTGTTTTTCAGCGCCTCGTACATCACGCGGCTGTAGCCGCCCGAACCGCCGAGGTTGGGCTGATTGTGGATGGACAGCCGGTTACCCAGGCCCGCGGCCGCCGCCGCGAAGTCCGGGTGATCGCGCACCTTGCGGACACCCTGGTCCGGGACGATCACCGCACCGATCACCTCGTCCACCAACGGATCCGCGGTGAGGTCGGCCAGGGCGTTGACGCAGTCGGCCGGCCGGTTGAACGTGGGGATCCCCACCGCGATGTTGGCCGTGCCGGGAGCGGGCTCGGTCGCATACCAGCCGCCGCTGACCAAGTTGACCGCGGTGTCGGTGGTGATGTCGAACCAGATCCAGCCGCCGTCCTCGAACGGTTTGAGCGGCACCTCGATCTCGACGATCGCCGGCTGCTCGTCGGTGCCGACGAACTGGCGGCCCTCCACCGAGATTCGCACCCCGGTGGCCTTGGTCCGGTACACGTCGACGCGGCCGGTTCCGGTCAGCTCGACCCGCAACACCACCGACGCGCAGATCGACCAGCGGCGCCAGTAGCTGGCCGGGAACGCGTTGAAGTAGGTGGCGAACGACACCTCGGACTCTTTGCCGATCTCCAGCGACGTGCGGCTGGTCGCGTGCGCGCGCCGGGCGTTGGTGGTCGACTCCTCCAGGTACAGCTTGCGCACGTCGAGGGGCTCCCCCGGCCGCGGCAGGATGATCCTGGAAAGCAGGCTTACAGCGGTCATCCCCCCGCGCCTTCCTCCACTAGGGCTTTGCCGTCGCGCAGGTGCGGCGCGATGGTGTTGTCGTACATGTTCAGTGCGCTGGCGATCGCCATGTGCATGTCCAGGTATTGATAGGTGCCCAGCCGGCCGCCGAAAAGCACTTTCGACGAAGCGGTTTCGGCCTTCGCACGCGCCCGGTACGCGGCCAGCAGGGCCCGGTCGGCTTCGGTGTTGATCGGATAGTAGGGCTCGTCGTCGTCCTCGGCGAACCGGGAAAACTCGCGCATGATCACCGTCTTGTCGGTCGGGTAATCGCGCTCGGGGTGGAAGTGGCGGAACTCGTGGATGCGGGTGTAGGGGACGTCGAGATCGTTGTAGTTCATCACCGACGTGCCCTGGAAGTCGCCGCGATCGGTCAGCACCTCGACCTCGAAATCCAGTGTGCGCCAGCCCAACCGGCCTTCGGCGTAATCGAAGTAGCGGTCCAGCGGGCCGGTGTAGACGACCGGCGCGTCGGGACTGTCGGCGCGCAACTGGTCGCGGACGTCGAACCAGTCGGTGTCCAGCCTGACCTCGATGCGGTCGTCTGCGGCCATGTTCTGCAGCCACGCCGTGTAGCCGTCGACCGGGAGGCCCTCGTAGGTGTCGCTGAAGTACCGGTTGTCGAAGGTGTAGCGCACCGGCAGCCGGGTGATGTTGGCGGCCGGCAGTTCCTTGGGATCGGTCTGCCATTGCTTGGCGGTGTAGCCCTTGACGAACGCCTCGTACAACGGTCGCCCGATGAGCGAGATCGCCTTCTCCTCGAGGTTCTGCGCGTCCTCGGTCTTGATCTCACCGGCCTGCTCGGCGATCAGCCGGCGGGCTTCGTCCGGGGTGAAGTACTTGCCGAAGAACTGTGACACCAGGCCCAGCCCCATCGGGAACTGATAGGCCTGCCCGTTGTGCATCGCGAACACCCGGTGCCGGTAGTCGGTGAAGTCGGTGAACTGCCGCACGTAGTCCCAGACCCTCTTATTAGAGGTGTGGAACAGGTGCGCGCCGTACTTGTGGACCTCGATGCCCGTCTGCGGCTCGGCTTCGGAATAGGCGTTGCCGCCGATGTGGGGGCGGCGTTCCACGACGAGCACGCGCTTCCCGAGTTGGGTAGCCACGCGCTCGGCAATGGTCAGGCCGAAGAATCCGGAGCCGACGACGAGGAGGTCGAAACGAGCGGTCATCGGTTGCTTAGGGTATCCGACCGCGTGGGCCTAACCCATTTGGCGAGGCCACGGAGTCCGCGATCGGCCGATTGACGAGGAGCGCGGGCGCCTCAGCCCGGCGATCACGGTCGGGGTCGCAATTACCTCACGATTCAATATCACCACTCTAGTCACAACAATCTCACTCGTACCATCGATTCTGTGTGGATCTCGCCGGGTGGAACCGGCGGGCCACACCGACACAACACAGTTGACGATTGAGTTGTCCAGATTGAGGAGACTTCCGTGCCGAACCGACGCCGACGCAAGCTTTCGACAGCCATGAGCGCGGTCGCCGCCCTGGCAGTGGCGAGTCCTTGCGCGTATTTCCTTGTCTACGAATCGACGACCGGCAGCAAGCCGCCCGAGCACCACGACTTCAAGCAGGCGGCCGTGATGAGCGACCTGCCGGGCGAGCTGATGGGCGCGCTGTCGCAGGGGCTGTCGCAGTTCGGCATCAACCTGCCCCCGGTGCCCGCGCTGGGCGGGGGTGCGACCAGCACCCCGGGCTTGACCCTGTCTCTTATACACAT
>NZ_LATC01000067.1:0-27956 GCF_001414075.1 Mycobacterium sp. UM_11
CCGCGCCACCGTATTGTGTTGTGTCAGCACCCAATTGACCATGTTGATGGCGGATCCCGCCACGCCCGGTTACGACCTGAGTTCCCTGCGCGTGGTGTTCACCGGCGGCGAGGCGCTGCCGTACCGCCCGGCCGCCGAGTTCGAGGAGCTGACCGGCGCCACGATTCTGCAGTTCTACGGCTCGAACGAAACCGGGATGCTCAGCGCGACCACCGTCGACGACCCGCGGGAACGCCGGCTGCGCACCGGCGGCCGGATCGTCCCCGAGATGGCGGTCCGGCTCTTCGACGGGGAACGGGACGTGACCGCGTCGGGGCGCGGCCAGCCCGCGTGCCGCGGTCCGGCGACCAGCCTCGGCTACCTGGGCGGGACCGATCACGACAAGCTGTTCACCCGCGACGGCTGGATGCGCATGGGCGACATCTGTGAAATCGACTCGGACGGCTACCTGACCGTGACCGGGCGAACCTCCGACTTCATCCTGCGCGGCGGCAAGAACATCAGCGCGACCCAGGTCGAGGACGCCGCAACCACCCACCCCGCCATCGCGGTCGCGGCGGCGGTCGCGATGCCCGACCCGTTGTTCGGCGAAAGGGTTTGCCTCTACGCCGAACTCGTCGACTCGGCCACCATCGACCTGCCCGAGCTGCGCGATCACCTGTCGGGGCTGGGCGTGTCGAAGGAGCTCTGGCCGGAACGGCTCGTCGTGGTCGACGAGCTGCCGCGGTCCTCGGGCGGGAAGGTTGCCAAAGGCCGGTTGCGCGAGGATATTCGAGCCAGAACGGAGGCCGAAGATGACCGCTCCTGATCCGCGCCGCGGCGGCCTGGAGGTGTGGGCGCCGTCGGTGGTCCCGCCCATCGGGGTCGAGCTGACCGACGAGCAGGCCCTCGCCGTGGCCTTCCGGCACCTGGCCGGCATCGGCTTCGCCGAGAACATGGCCGGACACATCACCTGGCAACCGGACGGGCAGACGCAGATGCTGGTCAACCCGTGGGGACTGTGGTGGCAGGAGATCACCGCGTCCGACATCTGCGTGGTCGACGACGAAGCCCGGGTGCTGCGCGGCCGGTGGGACGTCACCCCGGCCATCCACATCCACACCGAGCTGCACCGGGTCCGCGACGACGCCCGGGTGGTCATTCACAACCATCCCTACTACGTGTGCGTGCTCGCCGCGTTGGGCCGGCTGCCCGAATTGGTGCACCAGACCGGTTCGCTGTTCCTCGACGACCTCTGCCTGGTGGACACCTACGACGGCGAGATCGACACGCCGGCTCGGGCGGCCGAACTCGCGGCCCGCATCGGCTCCGCCAACCTGACCATCCTGGTCAACCACGGCGTCATCGCGACCGGCCGCAACCTGCCCGAGGCGGTCTACCGCGCGGCGTCCATCGAGCGAGTGTGCAAGCTGGCCTACGACGTGCTGCTCACCGGCAAGGAACCGGTGTCGATGAAGTGGTCGGACATGGCGGGCATGCAGCGGTCGCTCGTCGAACGCGCCGCCGACGTGTATTGGGCGGGGGCGGCCAGGATGACCATCAAGGCCGATCCCGACGTGCTCACGTGAACACCGTCAAGTGTGCATCCAGGGCGTCGGGCGTGCGCTCAGGGCGAAATTCGGGCTGGATTCCCGCCCTGGGCTCACGCCGGAAGCCCTCGCCGCACGCTACACGCACGCTGTCCGGCAAGGAGATTGACGAGTGAAATCGATCGACGAGCTGGCCGCCGACCTGAACTTCACCACCGCAAAGACCGGCGGGCAGCGCTCGGTGACGTTCCTGCCGGACCCGCCGCGCTCGCCGCGGCGGTACACGGTGATCTCGGTCGACGATCACATCGTCGAGCCGCCCGACACGTTCACCGGCCGGCTGCCGCGCAAGTTCGCCGACCGGGCACCCAAAGTCGTGGAGACCGATGCCGGGGGACAGACGTGGGTCTACGACGGGCGGGAACTGCCCAACGTCGGGTTCAACGCCGTCGTCGGCCGGCCGGTGGCCGAGTACGGCTTCGAGCCGGTCCGTTTCGACGAGATGCGCAGGGGCGCATGGGATATCCACGAGCGCGTCAGGGACATGGACCTCAACGGCATCTACGCCTCGCTCAATTTCCCGTCGTTTCTCCCGGGATTCGCCGGCCAGCGCCTGCAGCAGGTGACCAGCGACCGCGACCTGGCGCTGGCCTCGGTGCGCGCTTGGAACGATTGGCACCTCGACGTGTGGGCGGGCTCCTACCCCGAACGCATCATTCCATGCCAATTGCCGTGGCTGCTGGACCCCGAGCTCGGCGCGCGGATGATCTACGAGAACGCCGAGCGCGGTTTCCACGCCGTCACATTCAGCGAGAACCCCGCGATGCTGGGGTTGCCGAGCATTCACTCCGGCCACTGGGACCCGATGATGGCGGCGTGCGCCGAGACGGGCACCGTCGTCAACCTGCACATCGGGTCGTCGGGCTCCTCGCCGTCCACCACCGACGACGCGCCGCCGGACGTGCAGGGCGTGCTGTTCTTCGCCTATGCCATCTCGGCGGCCGTCGATTGGCTGTACTCGGGCCTGCCCAGCCGGTTCCCCAACCTGAAGATCTGCCTGTCGGAGGGCGGTATCGGATGGGTGGCCGGGCTGCTGGATCGCCTCGACCACATGCTCAGCTATCACGCGATGTACGGCACCTGGCAGGCCCTCGGCGAAAGCCTGACTCCCGCGGAGGTTTTCACCCGCAACTTCTGGTTCTGCGCGGTGGAGGACAAATCGTCGTTCGTGCAACGCGACCGGATCGGCGTGGACAACATCATGCTGGAGGCCGACTACCCGCATTGCGACTCCACCTGGCCCCACACCCAGCAGACGATCCACGAACAGATCGGTGACCTGCCGGCCGACGTGATACGAAAGTTCAGCTGGGAGAACGCCTCTCGCCTGTATCGGCACCCGGTGCCGACGGAAGTGCAGCGTAACCCGGACGCGTTCTGATCCCGCGGGCATCGCCGTCGCCGCAAGCGCCCCTCCTTGACCGGCATCCATTGCGTAAACTACGTTCAGTATGTTCTAAACGTAATGGAGGATCATGTCGCCGGAAGAGTCCGAGTTCGTCGACCGCCTCGGGCTGTTCTTCGAAATGCTTGGTGCCACCCGGACCATGGGCCGGCTATACGGGTGGCTGCTGATCTGCCACCCGCCCGAGCAGTCCTTGACCCGGCTGGCCGACGCGTTGTCGGTCAGCAAGGCCTCCATCAGCACCGTCGCCCGGCAGCTCCTCGAGGGCGGCATGGTGGAGCGGTTGCCCAGCCCAGACCGTCAACACCTCTACCGGGTCACGCCGGGCGGGTTCACCAGCGTTCTGGGAACGCAGCTCTCGCTGATGCGGATGGGCATCGAACCCGCCGAGTTCGCGCTTTCCGTGCTGGACGAGGACCGGGCCGAACAGCGGCAGCGCGTCGAGGATTTCCGCGATTTCTGCGAGTTCTGCACCGATGCCTACCGCGAGAAGCTGATGCAGATGTGGACCGAATATCGGGCGGCAAGGAGGAAGCCATGACCTCGACGGAGAAGGTCGACTTCACCGCCGTGCCGTGGGGCTCGGTGGAGTGGACAAACCTCGTCACCCTGTACCTGCGCGCCCACGAAAGCCGCTCGCGCCGGCCTATTTTGGGCGATAAGGCGGCCGCGGAAGCGGTGGAGCGCATCGACTACGACTTCAAGCGAATCCATCGCAGCTCGCTGCCGGCGTCCAACCAATACCTGGTCGCGTTGCGGGCCAAGCGACTCGACGACTGGTGCGCCGACTTCCTGCGGCGTCACCCCGACGCGGTGGTGCTGCACCTGGGCTGCGGGCTGGACGGCCGCGCGTTCCGGCTCGCCGTGCCGCCATCGGTTTCCTGGTTCGACGTCGACCAGCCCGGCGTCATCGAGCTCCGGCGCCGGCTCTACCATGACACCGAGCGCTACCGCATGATCGGCTCGTCGGTGACCGACCCGCGGTGGCTGGAGCAGACGCCGACCGGGCGCCCCACGCTGGTGATCGCGGAGGGCCTGCTGATGTATCTGACGGAGGGCGAGGTTCGCCGGCTGCTGCTGCGCCTAACCGACCGATTCGGCTGCGGCGAAATGCATTTCGACACGCTGTCGGCGCTGGCGCCGTTGCTGTCAAAGGCGTTCACCAGGGGCATCATCAAATGGGGCATCCGCGACGCTCGGGCGCTTCAGGCATGGAACCCGCGGCTGCGGCTGCTCGAGCAGACCTCGACGCTCGCCGGCTACCGACAGATCGACTCGACACCGGTGCGGCTGATCTATCAGGTCATGTGGGTGGCGGGCGCCCGCAACTACGACGTGCTCAATCGCTTCGAATACTCATAGTTCGGAAGCCAGCCGCCGCAGAATCACCGAGGTGGGCTCCGCGGTGGCGTTCCGGTACCCGGTGCCCGCCCACAGGTGGACGTAGTCGGGCTTGCCCGCCGCGGCCGCGGCCTTACGCAACGGGCTGGTGAGGTAGTGGATGGCCGGATAGCCCAGCGGTGCCTGCGCCTCGTGGGCGTCGATGAAGGCGTTGCGCAGACCGCGGGCGGGGCGGCCGGTGAAGGCGTGCGTGAGGACCGTCTCGGTGTACGCGGGATCGGTCAGCGCCGCCCGGTGCGTGGCGGAGGCGCCGCTCTCGTCCGCACGCAGCAGCACCGTTCCCACGGCGGCCGCGGCGGCACCCGCGCGGATCACCTCGGCGACCGCGGCGGGGGTGGCAAGCCCGCCGGCGGCGATCACCGGCAGCGGCACCGCCGCGACGATCCGTTCGACCAACTCGGCGATCGGCACCGGCGTCAACGGCTTCCGCGGCGAGAGCGTGCCCGAGTGCCCGCCGGCCGCCACCGCCTGCACGGCGAGCGCGTCGACCCCGGCGTCGCGCGCCTGCACCGCCTCCTCGGGCGTCGTCACCGTCTGCGCCACGACGCTGCCGGCCTTACGCAACGCGGTGAGGACGCTGCGCGGCGGGATGCCGAAGGTGAACGACACCAGCGGAACCGGGTCGTCGAGCAGCAGCGCGACCTTCTCGTCGAACTTGTCGGTGTCCTCGATCGGGTCTGGCGGCAGGCTCAGCCCGAACTGATCGGCGTCGCGCTGCACGATCGCGGCGTACGTCCGGTAGCTCGCGGGGTCGACCGGCAGCGGGTTGGGCGCAAAGAGGTTGATACCGAAAAGGATTCCTTCCGAGCGAATCTGTTTGAGCTCGGCCTCGACGGCCTCCACGGTCTTGTAGCCGGCGGCGAGCATGCCGAGGCCGCCCGCGCGGGTCGCGGCCGACACCATGGCCGGGGTGGTCGGCCCGCCCGCCATCGGGGCGGCCACCAGCGGAATGGACGTTTCGAACGGTGCCAGCATCTCAAGCCCTCCCGACGACACAGTGCGGGCGCGGGTAGCGCCGCCCCGAGAATAACGACGGCCCGACGCGGCAGCATTCCGCCCGGGCTCCGCACCTGGCAGGATGCTTCAGCGTGAAGCGGCCCAACTTCCTCGTGATCGTGGCGGACGACCTCGGTTTTTCCGACATCGGCGCCTTCGGCGGCGAAATCGACACGCCCAATCTCGACCGGCTCGCGCACGCGGGCATCCGGTTCACCGATTTCCATTCCGCGCCGGCGTGTTCGCCGACCCGGGCGATGCTGATGACGGGCACGGACCACCACATCGCGGGCATCGGCACCATGCTCGAGGTCGCCGGCCCCGCCTTCCGCGGCGCGCCCGGTTACGAGGGTTATCTCAACGACCGGGTCGTGGCGTTGCCGGAACTGCTGCGCGACGCCGGATACCTGACGCTGATGTCGGGCAAGTGGCACTTGGGCGCCACCATCGAGACGTCGCCCTGGGCCCGCGGGTTTGAGCGCTCGTTCGCGTTGCTGCCCGCGGGGGCCAGCCACTTCGGTGGCGGCGGGGCGCGCAGCTTCTCGCCCGTACCAACGCTTTACACTGAGGACGATCAATTCGTCACCGTCGGCGACGACTTCTACTCGTCGGACTTCTACACCGACAAGCTGTTGCAATACTTCAGCGAACGCGCACCCGACGACGACCGGCCGTTCTTCGCGTATCTGCCCTTCCAGGCCCCGCACTGGCCGCTGCAGGCGCCGGACGAATCCATCGCGAAATACCGCGGCCGCTACGGCGCCGGGCCGGACGCGCTTCGCGACGAGCGACTGGCGGCGCTCAAGAAGCTGGGCCTGTGCCCGCCGGATGTCGAGCCGCACCCGGTCGTTGCGGACGGCGCGCCGGAGTGGGCCGACATGACCGACGAGCAGCGGGCGGTGTCGGCCCGCAGCATGGAGGTCTACGCCGGGATGGTCGACCGGATGGACTGGAACATCGGCCGGGTCATCGATTACCTGTCGGAGCGCGGCGAGCTCGACGACACGGTCGTTTTCTTCCTGTCCGACAACGGCGCCGAGGGCGCCATCGTCGAGGCGATGCCGCTGCATGGTCCGCGAATCGCCGCCCAGATCGAAAAGCATTGCGACAACAGCCTGGACAACCTCGGCCGGCCCTCCTCGTTCATCTGGTACGGGCCGCGCTGGGCGCAGGCGGCCACCGCGCCGTCGCGCCTGCACAAGGCGTTCACCACCGAAGGCGGGATCCGCGTGGTCGGGTTCGCCACCTGGGGGGGCTTTGAGCGGCAGCGGCAGATCGGCACCGCGTTCAGCACGGTCATGGACATCGCCCCCACGGTGCTCGAACTGGCCGGGGCCGTTCACCCCGGCACGGTCTACCGCGGGCGCGAGGTGGCGCCCGTCCGCGGCCGCTCCCTGGTGCCCTACCTGTCCGGCGGTGCGGAGGCGGTCCACGACGCCGACACCGGCACGGGCTGGGAGTTGTTCGGCCGCCGGGCAATTCGCCAGGGGGACTGGAAGGCGCTGCACCTGCCCGCACCGTATGGTCCGGGCGACTGGCAACTGTACGACCTCGCGTCGGATCCGGGCGAAATCCACGACCTGGCCGGCTCGCGCCCCGAGAAGCTGGCCGAGCTGTTGGCGCTGTGGGACCGTTATGTCGCGGAGGCCGGTGTGATCCTCGATCCCGTCTCGGTATTCGATGTTGAATTCTGATGGCTGACAACACGACATGCGCGATCATCGGCGGTGGCCCGGCCGGCATGGTGCTCGGGCTGCTGCTGGCCCGGGCGGGCGTGCAGGTCACGCTGATGGAGAAGCACGGCGACTTCCTGCGCGACTTCCGCGGCGACACAGTTCATCCGACCACCATGCGCCTCCTGGACGAGCTCGGCTTGTGGGAACCCTTCTCGGCCTTGCCTTTTACCGAGGTGCGCACCGCGAAGCTCGAATCCAACGGGCGATCGGTGACCTATGTCGACTTCGAACGGTTGCGCCAGCCCCACCCCTTCGTCGCGATGGTGCCGCAGTGGGACCTGCTCAACCTGCTCGCCGATGCGGCCCAGACGGAACCGAACTTCTCGCTGCGGATGAACACCGAGGTGACCGGGCTGTTGTGGGAGGCCGGCCGGGTCGCCGGGGTGCGCTACCGGGGCCCCGACGGCGAGGGCGAATTGCGGGCCGAGTTGACGGTTGCCTGCGACGGCCGCTGGTCGATCGCCCGCCATGAGGCCGGGCTCAAGGCGCGCGAGTTCCCGGTGAAGTTCGACGTGTGGTGGTTTCGGTTGCCGCACAAGGAAGACGTGGAATACTCGTTCCTCCCTCGCCTCGGCCCGGGCAAGGGTCTTGCCGTGATCCCGCGCGAACGCTATTTCCAGATCGCCTATTTGGGGCCCAAGGGCACCGACGCCCAGTTGCGGGCGCGCGGCATCGAAGCGTTTCGGCAGGACGTCGCGGAGTTGCTGCCCGACATGCCCGAGTCGGTGGCGGCGCTGCAATCCATGGACGACGTCAAGCATCTGGACGTGCATGTGAACCGGCTGCGCCGCTGGCACACCGACGGGTTGCTGTGCATCGGCGACGCCGCACACGCGATGTCGCCGCTCGGCGGCGTCGGCATCAACCTGGCGATCCAGGATGCGGTCGCGGCCGCGACCATCCTGGCCGAACCGCTGCGACGGCACCGCGTCGGCGACCGCGACCTCGCGGCGGTGCACCGCAGGCGCGTCCTGCCCACCGTGGTGACGCAACTCGTGCAGCAGGTGCTGCACCGCATGTTGCTCGGGCCGTTGCTGCGCGGCGCCGACCCCACGCCGCCGTCGGCCTTCCTGGGCCTGATGCAACGGCTGCCGTGGCTCTCGGTCGTGCCGGCCTACTTCGTCGGTGTCGGGGTGTTACCGGAGCACGCGCCGGCGTTCGCCCGCCGCCCAAACGGCTGACCGCCACGGCGAGGTCACCCTATGCGCGGGGCGGTTTGAGACTTCGCTGGCGGGGGTAATCTTCTAGCGACAATTTGGGGGTCGTGAGATCGGTCCATCCCCGCACACCGCGGAGTTCCCTATGGGAAAGCCACGGGACCGAGAGGAGGCCAGCAGAGTGAACGTCAAGAAATTCGCAGGTAAGACCGCGATCGTCGGCGCGTTGAGCGCGGCGGCGCTCGGACTTGGTACGGGTATGGCGCAGGCGCACCCGGGTCCGTGGCCGCCGCCGGTTCCGCCGGGCCCACACGTCGTGGACAACGGTCATTGGAACCCGCTGCCGCCCGGGCAGGTCAAGCAGATTTGCCCGTGGCAATCGCCGCCCGGGCAGTGGATCGGCGGCCCGCACGGGGTTCCCTGCACGTAGTTCGACCCGGCTGACGTCCGCCCCGTCCTGTGCGGGGCGGACGTCAGCCGCTTCACGGCATCTCGGACAGCAACCGCCGCGCCGCCTCGACGCATGGTCGCAGCCGGTCGATCGGGCTGATCCCGGACAACGCCAACGACCGTCGCGGTACCTCGATTTCGATCACGATGTCGGACGGCAGCACCGAAAGGATGTCGCGCAGGGGCAGTTCGCCCTCGCCGGGCACCATGCGCTCGAACATGGCTTCTTCCATGTAGTTTTCGCTGCGCGGCCGCAGCGTGGTGTCGTTGAGTTGGGCGTACCCGATGCAAGCCGGGTCGATCGCGGCGAGATCGGCGGCGCCCGAACCCGAGCGGACCAGATGCATGGTGTCGATCAGCAACCGGAAGTCGGGGCGTCCGACATGTCGCAGGGCGGCCAGCGCGGTCGGCAGGTCGCCGACGGTCAGGCCGGGCACCGGTTCGACGAGTGTCTGGAACTGGTCGAAGCTGCGCGGCAGGTCCGGGTCCAGGCTGACCACATTGATCCGCGGAACGCCGAGTTCGGCCAGGACGTCGAGATCGCCGGCGAACGCGCCCACGTCGGCGCCGGGGAGCACGAGGAACCCGTCGCCAAGTGAAATGGTCACGCCGCGGTCATTCATCGCCGCCACCAGGGTTTTCCGCAGGGCGGCGTCATCCTTGAGCGAGAAGCGCGGATAGCCGAGCGGCACCAACGGCATTCCCTGCAGCGCGGCGGAGACGTAACGACAGCCCAGATCCGCCGGCAGGTTGACCAATTCCACTGGGGGAAGGCCGAACACGCTGAGCATGCCGATGCCGAGCCGGTCGGTGCCCGTTGTCATGTCAGGATGGCCGGCCGGCCAGTTGCGCCAATTGCGCGGCGCCCTGGGCGGTTTGGGTCGTCAGCGCGATGCGCCCGGACATGACCTGATCCTCGATTATCGGCGCCTCCAGAACGAGATTGCCGCGGACGAAGGCCACGTGGTCCTGCAGGTGCGCGGCGGTGTATGACGCCCACGCCGCCGCCGATGCTGGGTCCAGGATCAGGGTCACCTCGTAGAAGTCGGCCGTCAGCGCCTTCGGCGGATCGACGTGGATCAGCCCGAGCTGCATGGACTCCGGGCCCAGCATGTACAGCGTGGTCCGCCCGATGTCGCACGTGGTGAGGGCATCGGTCGGGGCCACCGGTCGATTCGGGTCGGTGGCGGGGCACTTCTCCGGGCTGGTGGGCTGCGATTTGGTCACCGGGCGTACGGGCAACGGCGCGATTTTCACGATCGGCGCGGGTGGCGGTGCCGGCGTGGGCGTCGTGGTGGTGGCGCCGGCGCTCGAGGTGGTGGGTGTGGCCGCCTGCCGCGCCGAGTGGCAGCCGCACAACAGCGTCGCAAGCAGGCCGGCGCACGCGAGTCGGGCGCCCGCAGTGATGTGCACTCGGCGTTGAACCATTCGGCCATTGTTCCAGTCGTCGTCCGGCAGCCGGTTTCACCCGCGCCGGCGCGCGTGCGCTTGGCGGTCCACGCACCCGCCGTCCCGGGGGTGGCGAAAGCCCAATCCCGGGAAGCGCCGTGGGCGTTCGATCGCCGTCCCCGCATCTCGATTCGACCTGCGTGCGCGATTCGCCTGGGTAGGCTGCGCGGATGGGAGCGCGCACCGGGTATGCGGAGGGGACGTTCAGCTGGGTCGACCTCGCTACGACCGACCCGGAGGCCGCCACAGCGTTCTATGGGACGCTCTTCCGCTGGACGCCGGACGAGCGGCGCATGGCGAACGGCGGCGCGTACACGGTCTTGCGCCGCGAGCAGCAGGAGGTCGCCGGGCTCTATGCGCTCCGCGCGACCGACCCCGCCGGTGCTGAGCCACGCTGGAACTCGCACGTCTCGGTCGCCGACGCCGACGCGGCGGCCGCCCGCGCCCGTGCGCTGGGGGGCGCCATCCTCGAAGGGCCGCTGGATTTCGGAGACCGAGGGAGGTTGGTGGTCGTGCGCGATCCGCACGGAGCCGTTATCCACCTCTGTCAGCCCGGCCGGCACTTCGGCGCGACCCGTGTGAACGAGCCCGGATGCCTGACGTGGAATGAGCTTGCCACCCCGGATGTCGATGCCGCGATCGCCTGGTACCGCCGGCTGTTCGGCTGGCGCATCGAGTTCCTTGCGGGCATGCCGGTGCCCTACTGGGTGATCCGTGTGGGAGCGCGCGACAACGGCGGGCTGCGCGGTCTGACGGCGGCCGACGCCGGGGGGCCGTCGCGCTGGCTGCCCTACTTCGTCGTGGCCGACGTCGCCGAGGCTGGCGCAACCGCCGTCGCCAACGGCGGCGCCGTTCTCTCGGGTCCGACGGAGCAGCCGAAGGGCAGCTTCAGCGTCCTGAGCGATCCCCAGGGGGCGAGCTTCCTGGTCTTCGAAAGCGACAAGCTCGACCCGTGAACGAGCGGAGCCGGACGTGATAGTGGCCGAGACGTTGGTGTTCGGCTCTGGTCCCGAATGTCCAAGCGAGCTGCTCTGTTTGCCGCTGCTGCGCGCGCGGTATGGGCTCACCTTCAAAATGTTTCGTGTCACCGATGCCGGAGGGCCGCGCACCGTCGACGCGCTGCGAACGGGAGCGATTCAGGTGGGCGTGCTCTTCACGACCGATCCACGCCTCCTCGCCGGCGACTTCGTACTGCTCGAGGATGACCGGCACGCCCAGCCCGCCGAGAGTGTGACGCCGATCCTGCGCGACGAGTTGCGCGTGACTTACGGAGCGCGCCTCGCCGCGACGATCGATGCCGTCAGCGCGGAACTCACGACCGAGCGCCTCGCCGAGCTCAATCGCCGCGTCCTTCGCGGCTCACCTCCCGGGGCGGCGGCGGCTGAATTCCTCTCCGAGCGAGGGAACAACCCGACGCCGCGCGAATCGCGAAGAGACCGGCCGGCGATCGTCGTCGGCTCGGCCAACTTCGCCGAGAGCGTGACCGTGGCGGAGCTCTACGCCCATGCGCTGGCGGACGCCGGCTTCCCGGTCGAGCGGCGGCTCGGGATCGGCAACCGCGACACGTACTTTCCGCTGCTCCGCGACGGCGCGGTGGGACTCGTCCCCGAGTATGTGGGTAGCCTCCTCGCTTATCTGGACGGGGGGCGGGGCGGGATCTCGGATCCGCACCAAGCCCATGCGGTGCTCGCCCGGGCGCTGCAGAAAACGGGGCTCGTCGCTCTGCGGCCGGCGCCGGCCGAGAACAAGAACGGCATCGTGGTGACCGCCGCGACCGCGGCGCGCTACGGCCTGACGAAAATCAGTGATTTCGGGCGAGCGATCGAGGATGCGGACGTGGGCGGTTAGCCGTTTGGCTCGGCGGTGCACGCCCGCTCCCTTGCCAAAGAGCGTCCGGCGTCCCGGGTTGCCAAACTTTGCCGACACTACGAATATAGAGTAGCCTCTCATTCCAAGACAATGAACAAACGCCGAAAGCCCAATCCCGGGGAGCGCCGCCGCGACTTATGCGACGCGGCGATTCAGCTGCTGGCCGACGACGGGGCCAAGGGATTGAGTCATCTCAAGGTCGATCGCAAGGCCGGCGTGCCCGACGGCACCACGTCGTTCTACTTTCGCACCCGCTCCGCGTTGCTGCGTGCCGTGGCCGAGCGGCTGGCCGAGCTCGACCTCGCCGACCTGAAATCCGTCGCCGACGACTCCGACGGTCGGGGCAACAACCCCTCGCCCTCGCGGCTGTCCCAGGTGGTCATCCGATCCGGCAGCGAGCCGCAATTGTTTCGGACCAAGGCCCGCTACGAGCTCACCATGCAGGCCGCCCGCGACCCGTCGCTGGCCGCGATCCTGCAGCGGGCCACCGACGAATTCACCAAGCTGCACCGCGAGATTCTGGTCCAGCTCATGCCGCACGGCGCGGACATGGACCCCGCGCTCATCGAGGACCTGAGCAACGTGACGCTGACGTTCATCAATGGCCTTCTGGTGCGCTTCGCGCACGGCGACCGGGTCGTCGACAGTCCCGAGCAACTCGACGGGATCCTGTCGGCCATCGCGGCAGGCATTCTTCGTAGTTCCCACCGCGGCCGGCTGACCGGCGCCGAAGGGCAGCGCCCCGCCGGCGAGCGCCGGGCCACGGCACTCGGATGACCGCGCCCGCACCTACGGCGAGCCGCGCGGCATGGGGTCTTGCCAGACCATTCGCCGTGTGGTTCTCTACGAGAATAGAGTTAGGCCACACTGCCGGGCCGATTTCAGCCCAGCCCGTGCACACGTCATATAGCAATGCAATTAAGCGGAGTGTATAAATTGCCCGACCCGGATCCGGTGCTGCCAGGCGGTGGGGATGTCCGGTAACCGGCAGCCGTAGGAGGGATTTCGTGACGACGAGCACCGACA
This sequence comes from Mycobacterium sp. UM_11, assembly GCF_001414075.1. Taxonomy (NCBI): domain Bacteria; kingdom Bacillati; phylum Actinomycetota; class Actinomycetes; order Mycobacteriales; family Mycobacteriaceae; genus Mycobacterium; species Mycobacterium sp. UM_11. The sequence continues at coordinate 13,079 of NZ_LATC01000067.1, forward strand.
GCCACGTGCGATTCGATCCGTACGACGTCGAGCTGATTGCCGACCCGTATCCCATGTTCAAGCGCCTGCGCGACGAGGCGCCGCTGTATTACAACTCCGAATACGATTTCTACGCGCTGAGTCGATACGCGGATGTGAACAAGGCGATCGTCGACCACGCCACCTACAGCTCCGCGCGGGGCGTGATCATGGAACTGATCAAGGCCAACCTCGAAATCCCTTCGGGCATGCTGATCTTCGAAGACCCGCCGATCCACGACGTGCACCGCAAGCTGCTGTCGCGGATGTTCATCCCCCGCAAGATCGCCGCGCTGGAGCCGATGATCCGCGAGTTCTGCGCGCAATCGCTGGATCCGCTGGTGGGGTCGGGGCGCTTCGACTTCGTCACCGACCTGGGCGCGATCATGCCGATGAAGGTGATCAGCGCCCTGCTCGGCATCCCCGAAGAGGATCAGGAATACATTCGCGACCGCGGCAACGCCCAGTTGCGCACCGAGCCCGGCAAGCCGATGAGTGCCGCCGAACACGGCCTGTCCGTGGGCGAGCAGTTCGAGGCCTACATCGACTGGCGCGCCAACAATCCGTCCGACGACATCATGACCGAGCTGCTCAACGTCGAGTTCGTCGACGAGACCGGCACCACGCGGCGGCTGAGGCGCGAGGAGATCCTGGTGTACCTCAACGTGGTGGCGGGGGCGGGAAACGAGACGACCACGCGTCTGATCGGTTGGGCGGGCAAGGTTCTCGCCGAACATCCCGATCAGCGTCGTGAACTCGTCGAGAACCCCGCACTCATCCCGCAGGCCATCGAGGAGCTGCTGCGCTTCGAGCCGCCCGCACCGCACATGGCACGCTACGTCACCCGCGACGTCAGCATCTACGACCAGACGGTGCCGGAGGGCAGCGTCATGCTGATGCTGCTCGGGGCGGCCTGCCGAGACGAGCGGCAGTTCGGCCCCGACGCAGGCGAATTCAACATTCACCGCCCGGCCCGGCCGCACCTCACGTTCAGCGTCGGTGCCCACTTCTGCTTGGGCTCGGCGCTGGCCCGGCTGGAAGGGCGCGTCGCGCTCGAGGAAATCCTCAAGCGCTTCCCGGAGTGGGAGCCCGATATGGCGAACGCGAAGCTCAGCCCGACGTCGTCGGTGCGGGGCTGGGAAACCCTGCCCACCGTGGTGCCCTGATGACGGGCCGCGTCGAGGGCAAGGTCGCGTTCGTCAGCGGCGCCGCCCGCGGCCAGGGCCGCAGCCACGCGGTGCGCTTGGCGCAGGAGGGCGCCGACATCGTCGCGATCGATGTCTGCGGCCCGATCGAGAACCTGGCCTACCCGCATTCGACGCCCGAGGACCTGGCCGAGACGGCCGACTTGGTGAAGGCCCAGGATCGGCGCATTGTCACCGCGCAGGTCGACGTCCGCGACTACGCGGCGCTGAAATCGGCGGTGGACGCGGGTGTCGAACAACTCGGGCGCCTCGACATCATCGTCGCGAACGCCGGCGTGGGGACCGATGGCAGGAAGCTGCACAAGATCCGTGAGAACGTCTGGCAGGACATGATCGACATCAACCTGACCGGGGTTTGGCACACGGTCAAAGCGGGTGTGCCGCATATCCTTTCGGGTGGCCGCGGCGGATCGATCGTGCTCACCAGCTCGGTCGGCGGGCGCAAGGCGTACCCGAACACCGGCCATTACGTCGCGGCCAAGCACGGCGTGATCGGCCTGATGCGCGCCTTCGCCGTCGAACTGGGCCAGCACATGATCCGGGTCAACTCGGTGCTGCCCACCCAGGTCAGCACCACGATGGTGATGAACGACAACACGTTCCGGCTCTTCCGTCCGGACCTGGAAAACCCCGGTCCGGAGGACTTCGCCCCCATCTCCCAGATGATGCACACGCTGCCGGTGCCCTGGGTGGAACCCGCGGACATCAGCAACGCGGTGTTGTTCTTCGCCTCTGACGAATCGCGTTATGTCACTGGCGTTTCGCTTCCCGTCGACGCGGGCAGCTTGCTCAAATAGCGCCAATTCAGGAGGAGAAGACGATGCCCGAATACGACTACGAAGAACTGAAGAAGGAAGCCGAGCAGTACATCAAGTTCGAGAAGGACAAGAAGAATCGGATCGCCTACATCACGTTCGATCGTCCCGACGCGCAGAACGCCACCACCCTGGGCATGCGGCAGAACTATGCCGACCTGATCCACAAGTGCAACGTCGACGACGACGTGAAGGTCGTCGTGATTCGCGGCGAGGGCGAGGATTTCGGCAGCGGCGGGGACCTGCCCGAACAGCGGCCGATGCTGGAGAACCCGGGCCTGCCGCTGCTGCACGAGCTCGCGATCAACGACGACGACGTGAAGTACCCGCCCGGCGGATCGTATCGCTACCTGTCGACCGTCACCGACTTCTACGCCAAGGCCCGCGCGGGTAACCGGCCGCTGCAGGAGTTGCGCAAGATCAGCATCATCGAGGCCAAGGGTTACTGCTACGGCTGGCACTTCTACCAGGCTGGCGACGCCGACCTGGTGATCTCCAGCGACGACGCCCTCTTCGGGCACCCGGCCTTCCGCTACGTGGGCTGGGGCCCGCGGCTGTGGTGGTGGGCCGAGACCATGGGTCTGCGCAAGTTCTCCGAAATGCTGTTCACCGGGCGGCCGTTCGGCGCCAAGGAGATGTACGACTGCGGCTTCGTCAACAGCGTGGTGCCGCGGGACAAGCTGGAAGCCGAGACCGAGAAGTACGCGCTGGCGTGCTCGCGCTCCCGCCCGACCGACACCGTCGCGGTCCAGAAGACTTTCCTGGAGCTCTACAAGCAACACAAGGGCGAATACTTCGGCAGCCTGCTCACCGGGATGGTCGAGGGCATGCTGCCGCTGATCACCAACGACGCGCAAGAGGTCGACCTGACCGAGGGCACCTTCGAAAAGGGCCTGAACAACGTCGTCAAGGACAACGACCTGAACTTCCCGCCGGAGTGGCGCCTGAGCCGCTCGGGGCGCGCCAAGCCCTGACCGCCTTGGGAGAGCTCGCATGCCGGCGCTGACGGGTTTCCGGGTCATCGAGCTGGCCGGGTCCGTCGCGGGGGAGTACTGCGGAAAGCTGTTGGCCGACTTCGGCGCCGAGATCATCAAGGTCGAGGCGCCGGAGCGCGGCAGCCCGACGCGGGCGATGGCGCCCATCCTGGCCGACGGTCGCGACGGCAGCGGGCTGTTCGCGTACCTCAACACCAACAAACGGTCGGTGGTGCTGGATCTCGGTTCGGCCGCCGGCGTCGAGACCCTGCACCGGCTCATCGGCACCGCGGACGCGGTCATCGACGACCGCGACGACGACTGGTCACGGCGACATCCCGATGTGGTGTTCTGTTCGATCACCCCGTTCGGGCGGTTCGCGGCCGCCGAGTTCGGCAATGCCAAGAGCATCAACGTCTTCCACGCCAGCGGTTGGGGATACCACACGCCCAGCCACCCGGATCCCGCCAAACCGCCCCTGCAGGGGCCGGGCCGGTTCCTGGCCGACTACGAAGCCGGACTCGACGCCGCGCTCTGCGTCGCGGCGTCGCTCTTCGGGCGCCTGCACAGCGGCCGCGGCGAGTCCATCGACCTCTCCGCGCAGGCCGTGCTGGCCTCCCGCGCCGACTGCATCCTCGGCCGATTCATCACCGGCGAGGTGACCGCGCAGGGTCACCGAGGCGACTACGACCAGGCCGGCCCCGCAGCGTTTTTCGCGTGCGCCGACGGTTACGTCTACCTGTACATGACCAGCCTCGCCCATTGGGTGGGCCTGAAGGAACTGCTGGGCCACCCGGACTGGCTGGGCGCGTTCGAGGACGATTGGCTGGAGTTCTCCGTCACCGCGGAGAAGGTCGCGGCATTTCGGCGCGGCTTCGCGGCGTGGGTCCGGGACCTCGCCAAGGACGAGGCGTCCGACCGGGCGCAGCGCCTGGGCGTGCCGCTCGTGCCGGTGAACGGCGCCGCGGACCTGCACGAGTCGGCGCAGTACCGCCACCGGGGGTTCTTCCAGCCGGTCGGGCACCCCGTGCTGGGCGACGTGGCGTATCCGACGGTGCCCTACAAATTCAGCGCCACCCCGGCCCGAATCACCTCCGCCGCACCGACTCTCGGCCGGCACAACCGGCAGGTGCTGGATGGCCTCGACACGCCGCGCCCGCGGCCGCGGGTCACGTCCGCGCAACTCAAGCCGCCCCGGGAGCCGCGCGGCGGCCCACTGCAAGGGGTGCGGGTCGTCGAGCTCACCAAGGTGTGGGCCGGCCCCTACGCGGGCAAGCTGCTGGCTATGCTGGGCGCCGAGGTCATCAAGGTCGAAACCGCGGGCAGCCCCGAGGAGATGCGCGCCTACGGCGGGACCGACATCGACCACGCGCCGTACTTCTTGAGCATCAACCCCGAAATCCTCAGCGTGGACCTCGATATCAAGTCCGCGGAGGGCATGGCCAGTCTGCGCGAGTTGATCGCCCGCAGCGACATCGTCATCAACAACCTGCGCCCTGGAGCGTTGGAACGCCAATGCCTGGGGTATTCGGCGCTCACCCGGATCAAGCCGGACATCGTCTCCGTGTCGATCAAGATGTGGGGCAATGACGGACCGCTGGGCCACCAAACCGGCTACGCGCCATGCTTTGCCGCCCTGGCGGGCGTCGCCTCGCTGGTCGGCTATCGCGGTGGGCCGCCGCTCGGAACGAGCATGCGCTACGGTGATTCGACCGTCGGCGCGGCGGCCGCGTATGCGGCCGTGGTGGCGCTGCTGCATCGCGAACTCACCGGCACCGGGCAATTCGTGGACCTCTCGGCCGTGGAGACACTGTCGTCGATGATCGGCGACCGCCTGTTCGAACAGGCGCTGACCGGGCGGCCGCTCGGCCCCGACGGCAACGATCACCCGGACATGTGCCCGCACGGCTGCTACCCCTGCGCGCACGGCGCCTGGATCGCGGTGGCCGTGGCCGACGACGGGCAGTGGCGCGCGCTGTGCGACGTGCTCGGCGCCGAATCCCTGACCCGGGAGCGACGCTATGCCACCACTAGCCAACGGCGTTGTCACGCCGAAACACTCGACGCCGAGCTCGCACAGCTCACCCGAAACCACGATGCCGAGCAACTCGCCCACCGCCTGCGCGCGGCGGGGGTCCCGGCTTGCAAGAGCGCCACCTCGGTCGACGTCATCGGCGACCAGCGGCTGTGGGACCGCGAGCTGTATCGGTTCGTCAGCGATCACCGCGAGGGCCAGCGGCCGATCGTCGGGCCGCCCTGGCGCATGGCGCGGAACCCGGCCCGCATCGCCCGGGGCGCACCGGACCTGGGCGAGCACACCGAGTACGTGCTACACGAGATACTGGGCACATGACGGGGACACTTGCACGCACCACGGCCTTGGTCACCGGCGCCAGCAGCGGCATCGGCGCGGCGACGGCCAAGGCGCTGGCCGCCGAGGGCGCGGCGGTGGCACTGCTCGCGCGGCGCGCGGACCGGCTCGCCGAACTGACGGCCGACATCGAATCCGCCGGTGGCACAGCGCTGGCCGTGACCGCCGACGTCACCGACGCCGAACAGGTGGCAGCGGCCGTGCAGCGCACGGTCGCGGAGTTCGGCCGGCTCGACACCGTGGTCAACAACGCCGGCTTGATGCAATCCGGTCCTGCGGCCGAAGCGTCGCTGCGGGACTGGGACGCCATGGTGACGGTCAACGTGCAGGGGGTCCTGTATGTCACCCGCGCGGCGCTCCCGCACCTGATCGACGCCGCGGCCGACTCGCCGCGCGGGGTGGCGGATCTGGTCACCATCAGCTCGACCGCCGGCTGGGTCGCCCGACCCAACACCGCCGTGTACTCGCTGACCAAATTCGGGGTGAACGCCTTCAGCGAGGGGATTCGCCAAGAGGTGCTCGGCAAGCGGGTGCGGGTCGGCGTCGTGGGCCCCGGAACGGTCGATACCGAGATCTTCAGCCACCTCGCCGAGCCGTCGCGGGAGGCGTTCGAGCGCCAGACCGCCGGCATGGTCAAGTTGCGTCCGGATGACATCGCCGACGCGGTGCTGTTCATGGTCACGCGTGATCGCCGGGTGGCCGTCAATCACATGTTGGTGCGAGCGGCCGAACAAACCTGGTAATCAATTGACTTCGCATTGGGTGGTCGGGGACCACTACGGGTTTGCGTTTCCGGCTGACGCGGCGGCGCTGTACGCCGGCGGGCCGCGCTTTCTCACCGAGGCGTTTCTGGCCTCGGGGGCGATGCGGGACAACAGCGTCAGTTGCGTCACCGATTTCCGCGAGGTCACCGGGGGCAGCACCGGCCGAAAAGTCATGCTATCGGTCGAATACGCCAAGCCCGCACCGAACCTGCGCACAGATTTGTTCGTCAAGTTCTCGCGCGACTTCGACGACCCGGCGCGCGATCGCGGCAAGACACAGATGGAGCCGGAGGTGCGGTTCGCCGCGCTGGCTAGGGCGCCGGGTTTTCCAATCGCGGTGCCCGAGCCGCAATTCGCCGACTATCACCGCCGCAGCGGCACCGGGATCCTGATCACCGAGCGGATTCGATTCGGCAACAACGGAATCGAGGCCCAGTACCACAAGTGCCTCGACTACGAGATGCCCCGGCCCGTCGAGCATTACCGCGCGCTGCTCACCGCGCTGGCCCGGCTCGCCGGCACCCACCGGTCCGGACGGCTGCCGGCCGCATTGACCGAACACTTCCCGCTGGACGTGGCCGCGGCGACGGTGGGGGAGCGCGCGCCACTGTCGGCCGACAGACTGGAACGCCGGGTGGACCAACTCGCCGCATTCGCCCGGGGCCGGCCGGGGCTGCTGCCCGCATGTTCGCCGGAACTCCTCGCGCGCCTGCGTGCGGATGTGCCGCGTGTGGCGCGTCACGAGCACACGATCGCGGGCCTGCTGGCCGGTGACTCCGACTACGTCGCCCTGTGCCATTGGAACGCCAACATCGACAACGCATGGTTCTGGCGCGACACGGGCGGCGTTCTGCGCTGCGGCCTGATGGACTGGGGATGCGTCGGGCAGATGAACCTGGGCATGGCGATCTGGGGAGCCATGTCGGGCGCCGAAACGGGGCTGTGGGAGTCCCATCTCGACGAGCTGCTGGAGCTGTTCGTGGGCGAGTTACGTCGTTGCGGCGGGCCGGAACTCGATCCCGCGCGGTTGCGCCGGCACACGCTGCTGTACGCGGCGTCGATGGGCGTCGCGTGGCTCCTGGGCGTGCCCGCGTTGATCGGCAGGCGATTCGAGGCCATCCCGGACAGCCGCAAGCACCCCCTGATCCGCGACGACGAGAGCGTGCGGGCACCGCTGCAGATGCTGTCGAACCTTCTCTTCGTGTGGGAACGGCATCGCGTGGGCGCGCTGCTCGATGACATACTCGCCGACGGCGGCATGACGGAGTCCGCCCCACCGGCGCGTGGCCCCGACCGTCCCATCCGGCCCGACATTCGGCCGATGAGTTAGGTCAGCCACCCTCGTAGCGCACGGGTGATCAGCGGCATCACGAGCCATGTCAGGATCGCCACGTTCGCCACCGCGGTCAACGGCACCACGGCCCACAATGGAAGGTCGGGGACGGTCGACTGGCGGACGGCGGTGACCAGAAGTGAGACCGGTATCAATCCGGCGATCACGGCGATCGCTTGTTTCCATTGTTTGGGTGCCGCGCCCGGCGGGCTAAACCAGCCGGCGTAGCCACCGACGACGTTGACGGTTCGCTCGCTTTCGGTCAGCGCCGACATGGCGCGCAGAATGTCCCGGCGTTGCGCAGACCTCATCCAGCGGTCGAGATCGTCGCGCGTGTGAAAGGTCAGCAGTGCCACCGTGTCCGGTTGAGCGCCCGCGACGGCCGGGATGAGTTGGTGGCGGATAAGACCACCCAGCGAGCCGGCGGCCGACACGGCATTCTCGTGGAGCTCGCGGTGGGCCTTTTCGGCTCCCTGGCGTAAACGGACAGCACTGATCAGGGTGACGCTATCGGTTCGGGGTTGAACGATGCGTTGCTCTATAGGCCGATCCACAAGATATGCGTCGCATTCAGCGATCAAGGCCGCGCGCTGTGCAGAGCACAGCCACGCATCAAGGTCTCGTTCTGACCGAAACTGATAGATCACCACCCACTCGCACGGGTGGTTCTCGTCGGGTGGCTGCACGCTCATGCCGATGTAACCGGAAGACCGCTCGATTGCCCGGCGCAGGCGGCGCAGCCAGCGTCGAAACCGCCGGTGTTCGTTGTCGGTTACTCGCCGCGATATGACCACGGTGGCATAGCCGGGACCGTGGGATGTCACCGCGCCGGCTTCTCGTTCCAGATGTGCGATCGCGGCGTCCGCGCCATTCATCGACGACTCCTTATGACTGATGAAACGCGTCGGGCACGGAGGCGGCGGCGTTGGCGCTCATGACGACACCATCCACCTCGCTTACCTCAGTCGTCGGCGATCGGCGGGGAACTGAGCGCGGGGACCGTCGCTTCGCGGTGCACCGCCGACCTCGCCGCCACGGCGAACATCTCGAGCTTGTCGACCACCGTCTGCCCCTCCGGCTTGTGCCCCCAGATGCTGATGCCCTGGTGGGTCGTCGGCTTCCAGACGGACTCGTCGACGACGATCGGGTTCCAGCCGACCTCCCACTCGAAGCCCGACGGGGTCATCGCGTAGTACGACAGTTCCTTGTCGTTGGTGTGCTGCCCGACCGACATCGTCATCTCGAAACCCAGCGCCTTGACGCGCTGATACGACGTCACCATGTCGTCGAGCGTGGCGACTTGGACGTTCACGTGTTGCACCCGCGTGCGAATCGGGTTGACGGGCAACATATTCACGGATGCGATCGCCACGGAGTGGTGACGTTCGTTGACGCGCAGGAAGCGGACCTTCAGCTTCAGGCCGTTGATCGTCTCGTCGATGTAGTCCGACAGGCGCGCGTTGAACACGTGGTCGTAGTAGCCCCGCATGTCGTGCGGCTTCTTCGTGAAGATCGCCACGTGGCCCAGGCCCCCTGCGCCGGTGACGAACCCGCTGCCCGGTATGTCCAGCGCCAGCGGCGCCGTGCGGGCGGTGGTGTACACCTCCTGGGCCAGCCCGTTGGGTCCGGGGAACCGCAGGAAGCGCTCCACGCCGCGGAGCTTGGCGTCGTCGTCGGAGCCCTCCACGGCCGGCACGCCGTGGTCGGTGACCCGCCGGCAGATTTCGTCGAAGGTGGCGTGGTCATCGAGATGCCAACCGAAGGCGACGACGTCCTCCGCCGGCCCCCGCCGCAGCAGGAAGCGACATTCGTTGGCGTCCAAGCGAAACCGCATCGTGTCGGGCAGCATCTCGTCGAGGTGCATGCCGATCGCGTCGCGCCCGAAGCGCTTCCAGTCGGCGAACTTGTTGGTTTCGATCACGACATAGCCCAGGTGGACGTTGCCGAAGATGTCAGTGGTCATGGGGTTCTCCTTAAAGATGGTCAGGCCGTCAGAAACGCGGTGGTGACGGCGTTGAAGAAGTCGGCGCGTTCCCACTGGACCCAGTGGCCCGTGTTCGCCGTGATGAGCACGTCGGCGTTGGGCATCCGCTCGCCCAGCATCGCCGCGCCGCTGGGCTTGTTGACCTTGTCGTCACGTCCCCAGATAACGAGCGTCGGGGTGGCCAGGTGCTTGAGCCGGCGGTCGCGGGTGAAGTCCATGCGCCACAACGCCTTTGGGCTCGTCGGCCGTTGCAGGGGCGGATTGGCGACGACCTCGGGCTCGATCGACGACCGGTAGCGCGACTCGATCAGGGCCTCCGGGACGGATTCGCCGTCGTACACCAGATACGAGCGGATGAAGGTGCGCAGCTTGTCGGGGCTGGGCCCGTCGCCGCCGTAGTACGACAGCAGGCTTTTCAGCCCCGCGGTCGGCAGCCCACGGCTCGTCCCGACACCGCCCGGGCCCATCAGCACGAGTTTGTCGACCCGATGCGGGGTGTCCAAGGCGAGGCGCAACGCGCAGGCACCGCCGAGGGAGTTGCCGACCAGGTGCGCGCGCTGGATGCCGAGTTGGTCGAGCATGCCGCGGATGTGATCGGCCACGTAGCCGAACGGATCGTCGCGATCGACCCCCTTGGACGAGCGGCCGTAGCCGGGCATGTCGGGGACGATCACGCGGAAGTTCTCGGCCAGGGGCTCGATGTTCTTCGAATAGTTCGACACGCCCGACGCGCCCGGCCCGCCGCCGTGCAGGAGGACCACCGGTGGGCCGTCCCCAGCCTCGACGAGGAAGATGTCTTTCCCGTTGACGCGCACGGTGCGCTCGATCATGGTGTTGCTGGTCATCGAATCCGTCCTTAAACCTTCAGCCCGGCCGGGGGCCCCGGCAACCGCTGGTCTTCCTTTGCGGCGGCGTACACGAACCCGTCGGGCCGCACCACCACCACCGACGCGCCGCGCTTGTCGAGCCAGCGCGTCAGAATGCCGTCGGCGTCCACGACGCTGTCCGCGCTCGGAACGGCGCCGGGCACAAGGATTTTCAGGACGGGGACGCCTGCCTCGCGCCACTCCCGCAGATCCGGGGCCGGCCCGAGGTGCAGCACGGTCCAGCGGCCGCCGATGACGTCGTCCAGGCGGACGGCGTCACCCTTCTCCTCGACCACCCACGGCTGCTGGATGAGCCAGCCGACGGCACCGTTTCCGTTGTGCGCCAACAAACCCTTCTGGTAACGCGCGTCGGGCAGCCAGCGGTGCTGGCGGAGCCAGGACGTGAACCCCGGCACCTTGCTCGCGGTGCGGAAGAAGTGGTTGCGCACGGCGGCGCGCCGCGGGTCGCGCTGGATGATCAGCTTGCCCGTCTTGACCGCGCGGTTGGTGACCTCCTTCACGTGTGGCATCCGCTCGGCTTGGTAGGTGTCCAGCACCGACTCGGGCAGCGACCCGTTGAGCACCGCGGCCAGCTTCCAGCACAGGTTCGCGACGTCGCGGACACCGGCGCACATGCCCTGACCGATCCACGGCGGCATCGCGTGGGCGGCATCGCCGGCCAGGAAGACGCGGCCGACGCGCCACCGGTCGGCGAAGCGCACGTGGTGGCTGTAGCAGGCGAACCCGAGGATCTTCACGTTGTCGGGCGAAATGCCCTGCCGCCTCAGCACTTTCCAGATCGCCTCCTCGGAGAGGAGGTCCTTCTCATCCTCCTCGTCGCGCACCGGGAACTCCCACCGGTGATGGCCCAGCGGGGTGGGGCAGTCGACGGTCGGCCGTTCGGGGTTGCAGTGAAAGCGCAGCCGGTCGTGGCCGGGCCATTCCTTGAGCACCTTGGTGTCGATGACGATCCAGCGCTCCCCGTAGGTGCGCCCGCTGAAACCGATGCCCAGCTGCCCGCGGATGAAGCTCGACCCGCCGTCCGCGGCGATCACGTACGACGCCCGGATCCGCCGGAACTCGTCGGCGCGAAGATCGGCCAGCATGAGTTCGACGTGCTCGTCACGCTGGACCACCCGTAGGCACTCGTGCTCGAGCATCACCGTGACGTTGGGGAAGCGGTCCACCCCCTCGCGCAGCACCTTCTCAAGCGCGGGTTGGTAGATGAACTGCTGGGGCGGGTGGCCGTTGCCGCGCGACACGGGCAGGAGCCGCACGAACGGCACGCCATTGGCGTCGACGAAGTTTGCGCCGTTGCCGGGCTGCATGTCGGCATTGAGCCGGTCGGCCAGGCCGACCTGTTGCCAGATGCGCACGACCTCCTCGTCGGTCGAGATGGCCCTGGCGCGCGTGTAGATGTTCGGATCGCGCTCCACGACGACGACCTTGAGGCCCAGCTGGCCGAGCAGGTTGGCGGCGGTGACGCCGACCGGCCCGTACCCGACGATCGCTACGTCATAAATCGGTTGGTCTGACATGAGGGGAACCTTCGGAGGAGAGGTTGTTAATGTAGTGCTCCATACAGTAAGCTCTCGATAGCGTGATCGTCAACACCTGAGAAGGAGGGAATGTGGCACAGAAAAATTCGGCCGGCGCCAAAGCCCCCGAACCCCGTGCTCAGCGGCGGACGCGCGCCAACGGGGAACAGTCGCGCGAGCGGATTCTCGACGCGGCGACCGAAGTCGCCACCGAGCGCGGCTACGACGGCACGACAATCTCACTCGTCAGCAAGAAGAGTGGCCTCCCCCCGACCTCCATCTACTGGCACTTCACCGACAAGGACGACCTGATCGCGGCGGTGATCGAGCGCAGCTTCCAGCGCTGGCTGGCCGAGCTCGACCTGACAGAAGTGACGCCGGACCGCGAGTGGATGACGGAGTTCGGCGGCCGGGTCGCCAAGGCCCTGCTCGATGCGCCGGACTTCCTCCGCCTCGGGCTGATGCTGAGCCTGGAGCGTCGGCCCGTCGAACCGCGCGCGAGGGAGATGTTCCTCGAGGTGCGCGATCGCGCGTTCCACCGGTTCGCGGAGATGGTGCGGCAGATTGCGCCGGAGCTCGACGACGAAGGTGTGCACCTGCTGACCACCTACGCGATCGCCGGCGCCGACGGGCTGTTCATCGCCAAGGAAGTCGGTGGCGACTCCGTCGACCTGGCCAGGTTGTTGGACCTGCACGTCCGCGTCGTCTTCGACATGGCGGCCAAGCTGCTCGAGCCCGGGGACTCGGCATGACCGTTCAAACCGCCCAGCTGACCGACGTCGCTCAACTCCTCTACGACGCCCAGAACAGCCGCGTACCGATCGCGCCGCTCACGGAGACACACCCTTACCTGACCGTGGCCCAAGCGTATTCGGTGCAGCGCATCAACATGGCCCGCTACCTCGCCGAGGGTCACGCGCTGCGCGGCCACAAGATCGGCATCACCTCCGCGCCCATGCAGGAGCTCCTTGGCGTGGACGAGCCCGACTTCGGCTACATCCTCGACAACATGGTGCTCCCCGACGCCGCGACCGTGCCGGTTACCGCGTTCTGCGCGCCGCGCGTTGAACCCGAGGTCGCGTTCCTGATGCGCGCGCCGCTGCGCGGGCCGGGCGTGACGATCGACGACGTGCTGGCCGCCACCGAGGCCGTCGCCCCGGCGTGCGAGATCGTCGACAGCCGAATCGCCGACTGGCGGATCACGTTGGCGGACACCATCGCCGACAACGCCAGCTCCGGCGCGGTGGTGCTGGGCGAGTGGGTGCCGATCGGCCGGGCGCCGGCGCTCCCCGAGACCACCGCCACCCTCGCCGTCAACGACGCGACAGTTGCCACGGGCGCGGGCACCGCCGTGCTGGGTCATCCCGCCGCCGCCGTCGCCTGGCTGGCCAACGCGGTCGCGGAATACGGCACCACCATCGAGGCCGGCGAGCTCGTCATGTCCGGCTCGTACACCACGGCCGTGTTCGTGGCCGCCGGCGACCGCGCGTCGGCGACGGTCAGCGGACTTGGTTCCGTCAGCGTGAGTTTCGAGTGATGAAGGGCAGTTCAGTGAGTAACGAACGATATCCGGTCGCCATCATCGGATCCGGCAACATCGGCACCGACCTGATGATCAAGGTTCTCCGCAGCGAGGGACCGCTGGAGATGGCGGCGATGATCGGCATCGACCCCGCCTCCGACGGGCTGGCCCGGGCGAATCGCCTCGGCGTCCCGACATCGTCCGAGGGCATCGAGGGCCTGCTGGCGATGCCCCACTTCGACGACATCCGGCTCGTTTTCGACGCCACCAGCGCGAGCGCACACGTCAAGCATTGGAACATGCTGCGCGACAAGGACGTTCGGGTCCTCGACCTGACGCCGGCGGCCATCGGGCCCTTCTGTGTGCCGGTGGTGAACCTGGAGGACCACATCGACGCGCCGAACCTGAACATGGTGACGTGCGGGGGGCAGGCCACCGTGCCGATCGTCGCCGCCGTCAATGACGCGGCTCCGGTGTCGTACGCCGAAATCGTCTCGTCCATCTCGTCGAAGTCGGCCGGCCCGGGCACGCGCGCGAACATCGACGAGTTCACCGAGACGACCGCCACCGCGCTCAAAGTGGTTGGCGGAGCGCAGCGCAGCAAGGCGGTGATCGTCCTCAACCCGGCCGACCCCCCGATCCTCATGCGCAACACCGTCTACTGCCTGGTCGAGGGCGACTGCGACCACGAAGCCATCGGCGTGTCGATCGCCGAGATGGTGGAGCGGGTCGCCCGGTATGTGCCGGGCTACAGGCTCACCAAACCCGTCCAGTTCGAGACGTTCGACGCCGACCGTCCGTTGCACATCCCGGAGACCGGGAAGTTCATGGGCACCCGGGTCACCGTGATGCTGCAGGTGACGGGCGCCGCGCACTACCTCCCCGCCTACGCGGGCAACCTCGACATCATGACGTCGGCCGCCCTGGCCACCGCGGAACGAATCGCCGCGCACTCGATGGCGACTGTGGGAGTGAGGAAATGAGCAAGCCGCTGTACATCAGTGATGTCACGCTGCGTGACGGCATGCACGCCGTGCGACACTCTTACACCCTGGAGCAGGTCACCGAGATCGCCCGGGCGCTCGACCAGGCGGGGGTGGACTCGATCGAGGTCGCCCACGGCGACGGGCTGGCCGGCTCCAGCTGCGTCTACGGATTCGGCGCCCACACCGACCTGGAGTGGATCGAAGCCGTGGCCGGGACCGTAGAACGGGCCAAGGTGGCGACCCTCGTGCTGCCGGGCATCGGGACCGTCCGCGACCTGACCGCCGCGCACCGGGCGGGCGCCAGCGTCGTGCGCGTCGCGACCCACTGCACCGAGGCCGACATCTCCGCGCACCACATCGTCGCGGCGCGTGAACTCGGCATGGACACCGTCGGTTTCCTCATGATGAGCCACATGACCACCCCGCAGAAGCTCGCCGAGCAGGCCGTCGTGATGGAGGGATACGGGGCCGGGTGCGTCTACGTCTGTCTCTTATACACATC